>WQXD01000247.1 GCA_009785015.1 Oscillospiraceae bacterium
ACATTGAGTTTTTGACCGAACCGAAAAATAAAACAGAATAAAGCAAACAGGGCGGCTATCCGTGCGGTTATATGGATAACCGCCCCTTGTTGCAATTTTAAGGATGGAGTTTTTTATGATGAAACGACATTTAGCTATATTCGTAGCTTTGGTTTTGCTTATTTCGGCGATTCCCCTATATGTCGGCGCTGCCGATTCCGATTTTGAAGTCCAAAATGGTGTTTTGATGAGATACAACGGAAAAAATGGAATCGTGAGTGTACCGAATACCGTCAAGGAAATCGGAAAATACGCTTTTTCCAAAAATTCATATATCAGCAAAGTGATTTTACCCGATTCCGTGACAACAATCGGAGAATACGCATTCAGCGAATGTCCGGCGCTTACAAGCGTAGTCATCGGCAGCAAAGTCACCGTTATCGGATTGAGCGCGTTCATGGATTGTTATTTTTTGAAAGAAATGAACATCCCCGACAGCGTTGAGGTTATCGGAGCGGGGGCTTTTGCAAATTGTTATTCCCTCCCGGGCATAAAATTCGGCGATGGACTCATGAGCATCGGGGCCCGGGCTTTTTCGATGTGCCTCGGATTTAAAACAATAAATATACCCTCTAATCTGATTGCCATCGGGTTCGGCGCTTTTTCGGGCTGCGTCAATCTCGAAAATTACACCGTATCGGAAGACAATAAGGATTTTGCCGTCTTTGACGGGGTTCTGTATTCCAAAGACGGAAAAACATTGGTCGCATATCCTCAAAAGCGGGAGGGCGCGTACACGTTGCGCGCGGGAACCGTGACTATCGGAGCCGGCGCTTTTTCATACGCCATAGACCTGACGGGTCTTGCAGGAACCGGGGATGTGGAATTTGTCGAAGTATCCGCTTTCGAATATTGCATTTCACTGCGCGACATATATCTGCCAAAAGCGCTGCTGATAAACGACTATGCCTTTAACGGCTGCGAATCCCTGAAAACGGCGCGCTTGGGCGGCGCGAATGTCGGGCAGTATTCTTTTGCGGAATGTCCCATGCTCAATACCGTCATTATTTCGGAGGGATCGGAGTTGATCAATGACTTCGCGTTCGGGTGGTGCCCGATGCTGGCGGATCTCGTACTGCCGTCGACTATCCAATTGATAGGAAACAATGTCTTCTCCTATACCCCCAAGGACACGAGAATTTTGTGCGAAGTCGGCAGTGCCCCGCATAGATTTTTTTCTTCTTTCGGAATGGTCTGCGAACCCCTGCCCAAGGCCTCGGATTGGGCGCTCGAGCTTTTGGAAGCCGCTGACAGGTTCGCCGTCGCGAACCTTCAAATCGGGTATAAGGAAAATGCCACGCGTCACCAGTTCACGCTCGCGGTCGCCAACTTTTTGGAACAGTATTACAACAAAAAAGTGGACACGCTCGCAAAAGAACGCGGATTCGCAGTCGGCAAATTCTCCGACACGGAAGACATGGACATTTTACTTGTAAACGCGCTTAAATTGGTAAACGGGACAGGTGAAGGCAAATTTTCGCCCGACGCCTTGCTCACCCGCGAACAGGCCGCCACTTTGATGTACCGCATTATGATTGACATCTTAGGAGAACCGGAACCCGAGCCTGAGCCCGAAGAACCCGGCGAAGACGCGGAAGAGCCGGAAGAGTCGGAAGAGTCGGAAGAAGTGATCGAGGCCCCCGAACCCGAGCCAAAATACAAAGACGCCGCCAAGATATCGTCCTGGGCCTTGGACGCCGTAAACGCGATGACGGACGCAGGTATTATGGTCGGCGACGGCGCGAATTTCAATCCGCAGGATCCCTGCACCCGTGAAATGTGCATTATAATGTTCGCCAGATTGTGGAATACGGTAAACGCAAAATAGAAACAGAAAAATTTCACAAAAACGCGAATCTCCAGAGCCCTAACGAAAAATGATAATTTTAGGAGAAAACAATGAAGACAAAAAAACATATAAAACTATGTGTTACCGCGTTTCTAACGGCGGCAATGTTATGCGTGACCGTTTTTGCTTCGTCGGGGTTTCAGTCCGCCCAAATTTACTACAACAACATAAAAATCGTTATAGATGGCGAGGAAATAACGCCCAAAGACGCATTGGGCAATACTGTTGATCCGTTTATTATGGACGGGACTACATATCTTCCCGTAAGGGCAGTCAGCAAGGCGTTGGGAATGGATGTCAGGTGGGAAGAGAGCACTTATACGGTTTTCTTGACTTCTTCGGTTGAACCGGACGATAAACCCGTTGAAATCGAAGCGGTTTACCGTAAAATAAGCGCCGCGGAAGCGCACCAGATGATGGTATCCGCAGATAATTTTATATTGCTCGACGTCCGGACAGAGGAAGAGTACAGAAACCAACGCATAGAAGGCGCGATACTCATTCCTGATTATGAAATCGCAGCCAAAGCGGAATCAAAATTGCCTGACAAAAACGCTGTTATCCTCGTTTATTGCGGAAGCGGGCGCAGAAGCGAAAGTGCCGCTCGCGAGCTTGTGGGTTTGGGATATACGAACGTATATGATTTTGGCGCTATATCAAGCTGGCCCTATGGAACTGTAAGCGGGTAATAGCCGAGATACATTCGACGCCAAATGGGAAAAATTTCATAAAAACGCAAAACCGGCAATTTCCGATATCGAAAATTGCCGGTAATTATTTGTTTTTTATAAATTTTTATACCTCTTTTTTTATTTGGCATTGCAATTTATATATATCCATGGTATAATAATAACATTAGAATACCGTGAAAACAGGAAGGATTTATTTGTCGTGAACTCAAAAATCGATCTCAAAAAACTGACGATTATCGCCGTTCTCGGAGCGGCGGCGTATCTGGCCATGCTCGCTTCGCAGATGTTTCCGCCGCTGGTGCCCATGCCGCCTCTGAAATATGACCCAAAGGACGTAGTCATACTCCTCGGGGGATTTCTTTACGGACCTCTTGCCGCCGCCGCCATATCCGTGATAGTTTCTCTGATAGAGATGATTTCGGTCAGCACCACCGGCCCCATCGGACTTGTGATGAACATTGTTTCGACTTGTTCGTTTACGTGCGTGGCGGCCTTCATCTACAAGTTCGGGCCCAAAAAAAAGACGCTGACCGGGGCGGTCATCGGGCTTTTTGCCGGGGTGATTTCCATGGTCTCGGTAATGATGCTGTGGAATTACATAATCACGCCGATATATGTCTCAGCCACGCGTGAAGGCATCGCGGCTGCCCGCGAAATGGTGTCGGGGATGCTGATTCCTGTTTTTTTGCCGTTCAACCTGCTCAAAGGCGGCCTCAACGCGGCTCTCACAATGCTCATATACAAGCCGCTCTCGACCGCTTTGGTCAAACTGCACCTGATTTCGAAAACCGGCCCCGCCAATTCGCAAGCGGGCAAAATAAACGCCGGCGTCATAGCGGCCTCGCTGGGCGCGGCTGCCACCGTTATTTTGCTGATGCTTGTTTTCGCGGGGGTTATCTGATTAGATTAAAGAAAGGAAAAAAACAAACAAATGTTTAAATTCAGACTGTTTTCCATAGCGCTCGCCGTTTGCCTTATACTGGCCCTGCCTGCATTTTTGGGTCCGTCCGCTTCTTCTTTGGTGAGCGGGGCGGAATTGGGCGCGGCTGCGGGTTCGGCGGACGACCCGCTGGTGACTTTGAGCTACATAAACAAGGTTTTCAAACCCCAGCTCGAAGACTCCGTTTTAAAGGTGGTGGAGGAAAAATTGAAAAGCTTCACCCCTCCCGCCGCTTCATCACCGCCCGCCGCTTCGAATCCTCCTGCCTCATCCCCTCCCGCGCAAAATATATATATCATGTCAGACGGCGCCTCGAGTTCATATGTGGTGCTGGAACTGACAAAAGGTCAGCGGCTGCGGGTCAGGGAGGGCTGCCTCGAATTTATCCTGCGTCCGGGCAGCGGCGCGGTGGTCATATCGAATTTCAAGACGCAGGGCATAGCCGACCTGACGACCGGGGAAGAACTTTTAAACGGGGCCGGCCTGCCCATAAACCACTCGCTGCTGATTCCGAGAAACGACGGCAGGGGAATTTCGGTGACTTCGGTTGTCGCGTATGTGATGGTCAGGGGCGATTATGAGATATATTAAGTATTTGGCGTTGGTTTTGGCCTGTTTTTGGCTTGTATGTTTCGGATCCGGCTTTGTATCCGCGGAAAATTTCGATTCAAATCCGAATATGCGCATAGGGCTTGTGTATGATGACGGAATCGTCGAGAGTTTTTTGACCTCGGCGCCAAACGGGTTCTATTTCGGAAGCGTAAAAGATTCCCCGACGGCGCCATTCGAGGTTTTCTTCCATATCAAAAACACAAAAATAACGGTGGCGCATATCGCCAATTTGGCCAAAAATTCCGTCGGCGGGTATTACGCGGCGGGAAGTAACATAAAAGTCGGAAAATACAGCATCGAATTTGACAAAAGATTTTCAAATTTTGCCGAAGCCTACAAATTTATCGGCGGACTCCCCGCAAGCGGGTTCCCAAACCCCTTTCCCGCATATATAAACGGAGCCGTAACGGTGCGTTTCGGCAGCTTTGCTACTGCCGACTCGGCGAAATCGCAAATGGACCAAAGCAAAAAAAACTCCCCGGCGGCGCTTTATCTGGCAGCGGAGTCGGACAAAGCCGCGGTGGTGATCGACCCCGACACGGACGCGGTCCTGTTTTTGTACGAGGACGGCGACAACAACTTCGCGGCCGTTGCGGCAAAAGGGACCGGTCTGAGTTATGGGGATTCGATTGCCCGGCTTTCTTCACAAGACACGGATTTCACCACCTCGCCGGCGGGCAATATATACGCGGGCGCCTTTGTGTACCGGATAAAAAACTCCGGAGTGGAAGTGATAGCCCTGATCGGCCTCGACGATTATATAAAAGGCGTGATTCCGTACGAAGTGTCGCCCGTATGGCACGACGAAGCGCTGAAGGCCTTTTCCATCGCGGTCAGGACATACGCCATGGGCTCGGCGGCCAAACACGCGGCGAGCGGTTTCATGCTCTGCAATTCCGCGCACTGCCAGCTCTATGTGGGTTCTAAGAGGGCGACCGACAAGACAAACGCCGCAGTGGACGCTACAAAGGATCTGGTGATGACATATAATAACCAAATTATACAGGCGGTGTACCATTCCTCAAGCGGCGGGGTCACCGAAAACCACAACGACGCCTGGGGCGGGACGCTGGTATATCCCTATTTGACCAGCGTGGCGGTGCCCCTTGAACAATACGCCGCGCCGGGGAGGCAAAATTCGCTCTGGGCAAACAGCGTATCCCCGAAGGAACTCTACGAATATCTGACGGGCTCCAGCCCGCAGGCTTCAAAATTCAAAGGCAAATTAAATTCCGAAATAGTGAAAATCACCATAGACCAGCGCTCCCCCTCTTCTAATTATGTAAAAAGCGTCAGCGTGACCGACAAAAACGGCAATACGGTTCAAATATCCAATTCGGCCACAGTCAGAAGCGCCTTTGGCAGATATGCCAACAGCGCGAATATGGATATATATATGTCATCCAAATTCAAAAGCACCCTGATGCCCTCAAGCCAAAAAGCTTTGCAGCAGGATATAGAGGCGGGCAAGACATATATCGTCACCG
>WQXD01000248.1 GCA_009785015.1 Oscillospiraceae bacterium
CTTTATTTTTATTTATAAGCTCGCGTTCAAATCGCATATCAAAATTACCCACGCCTACCCGCATATAAATATCATCGACTTCCACTACCTTGTGATTGCTGGCATAACCGCTATACGACACTCTTATGGTATCATCAAGCAGTATGATATTTCGGTCTTTTATTTCAACCATGGTCGCATACGCGCTTAAATTTCCTGTAACGCATTCATCTAATTCTTGCTTTGTTATTTGCGATTCTAAGTCCTGTTTGTTTATGTATTTTTTGTAATCACAAACATATATCGCCATATCCGGCGCGTAATAAAAAAGCAAAAAAACGGACACGAATACGAGCGCAACCACAAAATACACTATTTTTAATTTTTTATTTTTCATCATCAACCACCAACAACCAAGGGAGAAATATGACTTCCCCCTCAATTGATTTCAAAAACGATAATTTTTTTGTTTGTCAGAATTCATAATGTGACCATAAAGCACAAATATTGGTTACTTTGACGTTAAAATAAACCAATCCATTATTTGTTGGAGCTCCAATCGCAATTCCGCAAGTAGCATACCCATCAGAAAATCCTGCGTAAACAGGACTGCCGCAATCACCATTTGCCATGCTTAGCTCGCTGAAAGTTACCACATCTTTTGTAGTCACATTATTTGTGTCTGTCACATCGTAAGTAACGTATTTAACAGTACCCGATTTTTCCTTTTTGGTAGCTCCGTAATTTGCATATAGTGCCATTCCCACAGAATAACCCGTAACAAAATTGCCCGTCAAGGTTTGAGTTCCAGTCAAATTTCCAGTCCCGGTTACATCACCATATAATAACTTTTGAGAAGTCTTGTCATATGCCGAATCAAACCCTATGAAAGATGCGTCTACTTTACCATTATGTACAAAACTCCTTCTATAGCACACTCCTATTGCGGTATTACCTACATAAACAACCGTTGGGCTTGAAGATTCATTCTTAGGCGTAAAGGAAGAAAAGTTCCCAAATGCCCCGCTGTGACAAAACCAAGCACATATTTGCTCGAACTTGCATCATATATACACGTGCCATATCCCATCGTTAATCCAATCATTCCAACTCCGGTGACAGACATACTTACTACAGTACCTGGTTTGTAATCAGCCATACGATACTTCGGCTCATCGCTTTCTGTTTGAATACAGCGGAGTAAAACGAGCGTTTGGAGCGGAGAAATAGTGCGTTTGGAGCGGGGAAGAGTGCAGGGAGGAGAAAGCGGTAAAAAAAATCGGAAGTAGTTCCAGCGTAAAACACGGGATCTACGAAAAATCACAAAAAATTTGGATAATCGATCGATTTTGAAATGTAAAACATAGGGAAACGGCACATAGGGAAAAACCATAAGCTGGACAGCAAAAAGATAACGAAATATACAGCAAGTCAAAAAAGCGGAGGATTTTAGGTTAAAAAAATCGAACGTGTTCGCAACAGCATAAAAGTGGGGGGGGGAAAAGTGCAAAAATAGGCACATTTAAGTAGCGAATATGCCAAAATCAGGCACAAAAAAGGGTAGGCATATGCTGTCCAGCTATGGTACAATAATAATTATGCACCGGAGACGGTGTAAATAATTATCATTGGGAGGTCTGCGAAATGACAGACAACCGGGAAATACTGAGGCTGGCGGAAATGGGGCTTAGCCGGACGAGTATAGGGGAAGCGCTGGGATACTCGCGAAACACAGTGGCAGAAGTGCTGCGGAGGGCGCAAATGAAAGGGGTGGCATATCCATTGCCGGAGGGTATGGGCGACCGGGAGTTGCGGGACGCATTGTATCCGGAGAAGGCGCAGGAGCGAAAGCCGCGGATGCCGGACTGCGAAAAAATCCACAGGGAACTCGGCAAACAGGGAGTGACGCTGACGCTTTTGTGGGATGAATACTGCGGCGAATGTCGGCAAAACGGGGAAATCCCGTATGCGTTCACGCAATTCCGGCACCATTACCACGAATATGTCAGGACGACGAAAGCGACGATGCACATCAAGCACAAACCGGGTGAGACGCTGGAGGTGGATTGGGCGGGTCAAACGGCAGGGGTTGTAGACAGGGAGACAGGCGCAGTCACGGCGGCATATATATATGTGGCGACGTTGCCGTGCAGCGGGTACAGCTATGTGGAGGCGTTTTTGAACCAGAGCCAAAAAAGTTGGACGGACGCGCACATACACGCATTCGAGCATTTCGGGGGGACGACGCGGATAATCACGCCGGACAATCTGAAGACAGGGGTGGAGAACCCGAGCCGGAAAAACCTGACGATCAACAAGAGCTACGGCGAGCTGGCGGCACATTACGGCTGCGCGGTGATACCGGCGCGGGTCAGGAAGCCGAGGGACAAAGCGAGCGTGGAAGGGACGGTCGGTGGGATATCGACATGGATAATCGCGGCGTTGCGAAACGAAGTGTTTTTTACGCTGGGCGATCTGAACGAGGCGATAGCGGCGAAACTTAAAGCGTTCAACGAGCGGCCGTTCCAGAAGAAGGAAAGCAATCGGCTGACGGCGTTTTTGGAGGAAGAAAAAGACTATCTGCAGCCGTTGCCGAAGAGCCGGTACGAGGTTTCGGAATGGAAAAAGCTGACGCCAGGGTTCAACTACCACATAGAGGTGGACAAAAATCATTACAGCGTGCCGTATGAATACATCGGGCACGAAATGGACGTGAGGGTGACAAACAACGTGGTGGAAGTGTTCTACGGAAGCCTCCGCGTGTGTTCGCACCCGAAGCTGAACGGGAAACCGGGGCAGTACCGCACGATGCCCGAGCATATGCCGGAAAAACACAGGGAATATACCCAATGGAACGCGGAACGATTCTTGAGTTGGGCGGCAAGCATAGGCGAAAACACGAAAACAGTCATAGGGTCGATTTTGTCCTCCCACAAAATCGAGCAACAGGGGTACCGGGCATGCATGGGCGTTTTGAAACTGGCAGACAGATACGGAGCCCAAAGGCTGGAAGCGGCCTGCGAAAAGGCTCTGTCGTACACGCCAAGCCCGAGCTACAAAAATGTCGACGCGATACTCTCCTCCGGCGGGGACAGGACGGAGGCGCAACAGCCAAAAACAAAAGTCTTCGATGAAGTGCATTCGTTTATCCGCGGAGCGGAATACTACGGGAGGAAAAAATGATGCTGAACGAACAAACCGTAGAGAAGCTGATAGAGCTCCACCTCCGCCCGATGGCGAAAGAATTCAGGGAACAGCATGAAAACCCTGCCATATCCGGGCTGTCCTTCGAGGACAGGTTCGGTCTGATTGTCGACCGCCAATGGGCGGACAGGAAAAACGCACACATTTCACGGCTGATCAAGTCGGCGACATTCAAGTTTCCCAACGCCTGCGTGGAAAATATCGCCTACCACGCCGACCGCAAGCTCGACAAGGAACAAATTTTGCGGCTTTCCACTGGCAAATACATCAAAGGCAACAACAACATCATCGTCATGGGCGCGGCCGGAGCCGGCAAAAGTTACATCGGCTGTGCGCTCGGAATCTCGGCCTGCCGCCAGTTGGTCAAGACCAAATACATTCGCCTGCCGGAAATCCTTGAAGATCTACATATCGCCAGAGGTGAGGGCACTTACAAAAAAACGCTGGCCGCATACAAATCCTACCAACTCCTCATCTTTGACGAGTGGCTACTGACTCCGTTGACTGACGCTCAAACCTCCGATTTGTTCGAAATCATCGAATCACGCTACGGCGAACGCTCCACCATTTTCATCGCCCAGTCCGCCCCCGCTGGCTGGTACCAGATGATCGGCGAAAGCCGCATAACCGATGCCATCCTTGACCGCATCGTCCACAATTCCCATAATATCTTGATCGAAAGCACAATTTCCATGCGCGAACGCATCGGCCTGTCCGACTAACTACTCCTCTCGTTTTTGCGCCTGCGGCGCTGAGTTTTTCGCTTTGGTTTTCCAAGGAGAGTGATTGTTTCCCCTCATCCTACTAAAAGAGCAATACCCTGCGGTATCACTCTCCTTGCCAAACCTCATCTGGCGCTCAGGTTGCTCTCCAGCATTGCCCTATCCTCCGCGATGAGTAAAAGCATTTATTATGGTACCACTTTTTGACTTCTTTTTCAACCCTTTTGCTGCACTATTTCCCGCTCTTGCCGCTCTTTTTGACCGCGCTCCCTGCACTATTTCTCCGCTATCCTCGCACTTTTTTCCCGATTTGCCCGCTCTTTTTGACCGCTATATTCACTGTTTCTTCGCCAAATATTTCTTTTTCCATCTGTTCAAACTTCACGTAAGGCGCATCCATGATATAATTTTTGAATAAACTTACTGTTTCATCATAGTTCGAGTCCGAAGAAAAACATATAATTACACAGTTAGAAACAATATCAACACCTACACCAAAAATATTGCTATGCAATTCTTTTAGCGCAGGATTATCGTCGCTCTCTTCGTAAAGTTCGAACTTTCTGTCGCTTATGTAGTCTTTGACCTCCACCAAAAAATTTTCGGAGTATTCGACTTGCGTGACCTTGAAATTGTCATTCCCCGTGACCCTTATTATGTCGTCCCTGATTTCGTCCGGGGCGCAGGTGACGAATATCTCCATGTTACTGTAATCATCAATTACAGCTCCGCCGGCCCAAAAATCGGGCAGAGAACCATCTTCGGTCAAAGAGCATACATAGTTGTACAACGCCGCCCATTGGCTGTTTATTATCGCCTCCTGTGAAACTGAGACTTCATCCGCGCTGATAACTGCCGGAAAACTTGTATTCACGGTAAAAAGAGTTGCCGCAAGGACGACGATTGCAAATACTTTTTTCATAATGATTTCCTCCTTCAATAATCTGTTTTAAAATTTTATTTAAACCCAATGCATACCGAACTGTAATCATTATGATATAAACTTATTATGACTTATTATGACTTATTATGACTTATTATGACTTATTATGACTTATTATGAACAATTTGGAAATTTTACACATTATCATCTTAAATTTCATTATAAAGACTCGACCATCGCTTAAAAATGAATATGATGATATTTGGTGTCGGGCATGACGAGTAGGGCGTGGCTCGGTTCGCTTCCCTGCGCGGTACTCACGGAGATTATCGGGGCGATTGTCCGGGAAGTGATAAACGCTATGGATTCAACGCCGTTTTCGCGCTGTCTGAACGGCTTTATCTGTAACGCCGAAAACCGAACAGCCTGACCTTGTGAAGCGTATCGGCAAAACGACCTATTGGATTAAAATCCATTTCAACCCGAACAGCAGAGAAACTATGAGCGACAAGATTATCCGTATGCTACAAAACGAAGTCAACCAAATGAAAAACTGATGATTACTTTTTTTCGAGTTGTGCGCGCAGTTCAGCTATGATTGCGTCTTTGTCTGCAACCACGCCCTGCCATTTTTCGCGTTCCTTGCGTTCGGCGTTAGCTAACGCAGAGGCTTCATTATGCCGAGCGTCAGCCCGCAGTCGCTCTAATTCACGAAATTCCGCCGACACCATTACTTCGCGGTATGCGCCGATTGCCTGTGTCACGATAGCCACCTCCAATGCTTCGAGTTGTTTTAGTTCTTCTTC
>WQXD01000249.1 GCA_009785015.1 Oscillospiraceae bacterium
TCTGCCGAGCTTGAATATTTTGGCCCTCAAATGCAAAATCAACCAGCCGTGCTGGGTAAATCCCCATTCGCCGAACCAGTCGCGCTGCCGTTTTATCCAAACGCCGAGATCGTCGATCGTTTCGAGCAATACCCCCCGCGGTATATTTTTGTCTTCATATAATTTTTCCATGTCCTCAATGGCCAAAGTGAACACAAAGGCGCCGAACTGCGGGGAAGCGCCCGCAAATTCTTCATCCCATTTCAAATCGAGCGCCGTATCGGCGAGCTTGCCCTTGATTTCCAAGGCCCGGGCGGTCAGGGCCGCATCTTGGCATATTTTCTTCGCCGCTTCTCTCAAAAAGTTTTTTCCCTCTTCGCATAAACCGTAATATCCGAGGTATTTTTCAAATTTCGCATATATTTCATCCATAACACATATCTTCCTCCTCCGCGTTTTTATTTTTTTGATTTTTATGTTGCAATGCCGCAAATTTTGTTGTATAATCTATATATCGCCGTATTTTTACAGAAAGCGCGTACAAACAAAAATGATGATCAAAATAAAAACCGTCATAAAAGCAGCCGTATGCCTGTGCGCCGCGCTCGCATGTTTTTTGCTTCTCTTTTCAATCGGAAATATCTTCACATCCGCCCCCGAGCCCGCTCCGGAGCCGCAAGTACCGTCCGAAACGCAAACCGAAGAACCCGTAACAAAAGAAACCGAGACGGCAAACGAAACCCAAACGGAGCCGGAAGAAACCAAGGAAATAACAGAACCGGAAGAAATCGAAACGACAGAAGAATCAGAAACCGAAGAAACCACGGCGGACGGCGGGATAATTTTCGAGGAAATCACGGAGGAGCCAGAGCCGCCCAAACCCCCGGCCTACGCCACAGGCACGGACCTGCGCGAAGTTTTGATTTCGTTTGTGGGCGACACGACGCTCGCCAGCGAGAGCCGCAAGGCCTATTCGGGTTCATTTTTTGAATATTACGATAAAAACGGGCCCGGATATTTTTTTGAAAACGTGGTCTCCGTGCTGAAGGGCAGCGATTATGTGGTGGCCAATCTCGAGTGCGCGCTCACCGACAACACCGACCCGGGGATAAAACGGGCGGGCCAATACAGCTATAAGGGTTACAGCAAATATACAGGCATACTGACCGAAGGCGGCGTAAACGCGGTGAACCTGGCAAACAACCACACCTACGACTACTCGCAGACGGGCTACGACGACACCGTGGCCGCCCTTGAAGCCGCGGGAATAGGATACTTCGGCAACGGGACCGTTTTTATCAAGGAAATCAACGGAATAAAAGTGGGTTTCGTCGGGTCTGTGGGTTACGGCACCGCGTCGATAAAGTCCGGCCTCGACTACATGGAGGCAAAAGGCGTCGAGATAAAGATCGTGACTTTTCATTGGGGCAATATGGACGAGAGGGTCGCCAACTCCTCTCAGGTGGCTTCCGCGCGGTATGCCGTGGACAACGGGGCGGATCTGGTAATTGGCCACCATCCGCACGTACTGCAGGGCATAGAGCTGTACAAAGGCAGATATATCGCCTATTCGATCGGCAATTTCATATTCGACGGCAACGTGATCTCGGATATAGAAAACCGAACAAGCGTGATACTTCAAATCGGGTTTGTTTTGCGCGGGGCGGAGTTCTCCGGCTGCGAAATGGAGCTGATCCCCATATTCACCACCTCGAATTTTTCAAGGAACAACTTCAAGCCGATGCTCGCCGAAGGGGAACACAAAAAGGCGATATTGGACAAAATCGAGGCGAGAAGCGCCTCTCACAAAAGATAGCCCCCGCCCTAAAGGCCGAACCCGAAATAATCGTTCGCGTTGTTGTAGCATATGTTTGAAACCATCCGCAAAAGATAAGGCAGATCGCGCGGATACTCTCCCGCTTCCACATATTCGCCCAAAAGCTGGCACAATATGCGCCTGAAATAATCGTGGCGCGGATATGAGAGAAAAGAACGCGAATCGGTGAGCATACCCACAAAATTCGCCAGCAGCGAATGTTCTGCCAAATTTATGAGCTGGTCGCGCATCCCCGTTTTTGTGTCGTTGAACCACCAGGCCGAGCCGTGCTGCATTTTTCCGGTCGCGTTCTGTTTTATTTGGCAGTCGCCGTTTTGAAAGCAGCCCATGAGCGCGGCGAGCGCGGCGTTGTCTTCCGGGTTCACCGAATACAGCACGGTTTTGGGCAATGTATCCCTTTTGTCGAGCTCATTGAGCAGTTTCGACAGCCTTAAGATGCAGTCGTATCCGCCGATGCAGTCCGCGCCCGCGTCCGGTCCGTATAATTTAAACAGCCTGTCGCTGGCATTTCTGGCCACGCCGAGATGGATCTGCATCACAAGTCCGCGCTTTTGGTACTGTCCGGCCAAAAAAAGCATGAGCTCCGTTTTGTAGATATCGGTTTCCTCCCGGCTCGGTTTTTGCCCGTCCAGCGCTTTTTTGAGCACTTGGTTTATATCCCCGCGCAAAAACGGAATGTCCTCAAATCCGTTGTCGGCGGTTTTGGCCCCCATCGATACAAAACAGTCGAGCCTTTTTGAATACGCCTCAAACAAGCTGTCCGCGCCCCTTATATCCACTCCGCTCGTCCCGGAGAGCTTTTTTATGTAATCCGTAAAGCCGGGCTTTTCTATATGCAGCCCCTTGTCGGGCCTGAACGCCGGGAGCACCTTGATTTCAAAGTCTGCGTCGTCTTGTATGGCTTTGTGGTATTCCAGGGTGTCGGCGGGGTCGTCGGTGGTGCAGATCAAATCCACATTCGAGCTTTTCATTATCGACCGCGCGCTCATATCCTGCAGCTTTTCATTGCACAGGTTCCACACCGCATCCATGGTTTCGGCGTTTAAATTCCCGTTGTATCCGAAGTATTTTTTCAATTCCATGTGCGCCCAGATATAGAGCGGGTTTCCTATGCATTTGGGCAGCGTATGCGCCCACGCCGAAAATTTTTCGTAATCCGCCGCATCTCCCGTCACATACCGCTCCCCATACCCGTTTGCCCTTATTGCGCGCCACTTGTAATGATCTCCGCCGAGCCACGCCTGGGCGATGTTGTCATATCTTTTGTCTTCGGCTATCTCTTTGGGGCTTATGTGGCAGTGATAGTCTATTATCGGTATATTTTCCGCCGCTTCGCGGTACAGAATCTTCGCCGTTTCGTTTTCCAGCATAAAATCGCCGCATAAAAAGTTTTTCACTTTAATTTTCACTTCCTAACCAGTTTAATCGCGAACCCGCCTATTATGTTGTCCAAATATATCGAAACCAATTTGTTTTTTTCGTCATACCTCGCGCTCTCTTCTATGAACTGCCTTCCGGCCTGCTTGAGATAAAAAACCGCCCTGTCGATAAAATTCGAACAGATCGCCACCTGTCCGTTTTTTCCGTAGCTTCTCTGTTTGGTGAAATGCAAAATATCGGCATTTGAAAACGTCGCGCCCGCGTCCGTTTTGCCGAGGCCGAATATGGCTTCGACCCTGCTCGAATAGCGTTCGGCCTGCTCCGTGTTTTCGCAGTTTATAACCACATGCGCCAAATCAAAACCGAGCATCTGCCCCACGGCGCGGGCTGTAAAATTCCCGGAACACGCGATAACTGCGCCGTATGACAGATATTCGGGGAAATTTCCCCCGTCCGCGGCCCCGGAGACGATAAATTTGGCCTTGGGACAGCGCGCGCACAGTTCCTCTACCTCTTTTGATCCGGCGGCGGTCTGCACTGCAACCCCCGCGCCGAGCGCCGCCTCCAGCTCGCCGGAAGTCACGCAGGAGGCAATCAGGGGTATGCCCGCGCCGGCGCAGGCCGACGCCAAGGCTTCATCAAAGCCGGCCGACACGACCGCCTTCGCCCCGAAACCGACCGCCGCCTTCGCCTGCTCTTTTGAGGCGACATTGCCCGCTATGAGAAGCATATCCGGCAAAGCGGAGGATATCTCTTTGATTGCGGCCGCATCCGTTATTTCGGCGATATTCAGCCCCCCATCGGCCAGCTCCCTGGCCAAAGACAGCGCGGTCTCCGCGTTTTCGGCTCGTATTTCGGGGATTATTCCGTAATTTGAAATCGATGAATATACGGGGTTTGTATTTTTCGCCGCCATAATTTTTATCCTTAAAATTAACTGCATTTGCAAAATCTTTAGAAGCTTAACGAACATTATATCACAGTATCGGCTGCAATGCAACAAAAAAATCGATAAAAAACGATAAAAATTGATAAAAAACGAAAAATATACAAAATTTGTCACCGCAAATTCCCGCTGATCGCATCGCCCATTTCAGCAGTCCCGACAATAATCGCGCCCGTTTCGCTTTTATCGGCGATATCCGGCGTCCTGAAGCCCTGTTTCAGCGCTTCGTCCACCGCCTTTTCGATGGCGGCCGCTTCTCTTTCCAGATGAAACGTGTACCGGCACATCATCGCGCCGGACAAAATCGCCGCGATCGGATTCGCCGTATTTTTTTTGGCCATGCCCGGGGCGGAACCGTGTATGGGTTCATACAGGCCAAAACCGCTCTCGGAAAGCGAAGCGGAGGGCAGCATGCCGATCGAGCCGCATATCACCGAGGCTTCGTCCGAGAGGATGTCGCCGAACATATTGGATGTGACAATCACATCAAACTGCTTCGGGTTTTGCATGAGCTGCATTGCCGCGTTGTCGACATAGCTGTGCGTCAGTTCTGTTTCGGGGTAATTCTTTGCCATATCCGTCACGCGCTCGCGCCAGAATTTCGAGGACTCCAAAACATTCGCCTTGTCCACGCTGCACAGCTTTTTTCTGCGCTTGCCGGCGGTTTCAAACGCCGTCTTCGCGATCCTGTCGATTTCATAGTCGTAATATTTTTCCGTATCCGAAGCATACAGGCCGGAGTTTTCCCTGCCCCTTTTCTTTTCGCCGAAATATATCCCCCCGGATAGTTCCCTGATGATCATGATATCGGTATTTTCCACGACTTCCCGCTTGAGGGGCGAAGAGCGGGCAAGATGCTCCTTCGCCGCCGCGGGGCGCAGGTTCGCGTAGAGACCCAGGGTTTTTCGCAGTTCTAAAAGGCCCGCTTCGGGCCTCAAATGCCCGGGCAAAAAATCCCATTTCTCTCCGCCGACCGCCCCCAGCAAAACCGCCTCGCCGGCTTTGCAGATTTCTATAGTTTCCCCGGGCAGCGGCTCGCCGGTTTTGTCGATTGCCTCCCCGCCCATCAAGGCCTTTGTGAAGGTGAATGTATGACCGAAAATCTCGCCGGTTTTCAAAAGGACCTTGAGCGCTTCATCTGTCACTTCGGGGCCGATTCCGTCGCCTTTTATCAGGGCTATATTGAATTTGGACATAACTTTTTATTCCTCTCTATCCGCCTTTTTGTATCAGATTTTTTTGAGAATAGGCGACAAGCCCTCCCGCCTCAAACAGTTCCACCATGAAATCGGGGAATGTACCGCCTTTGTATTGCTTGTTTTTGGTGAGATTGACCACAGTCCCGGACTTGAGATCCACCTCAAATTCGTCGCCGCCGCGGGCTTCGGCTGCGGCTTCTTCGCATTCTATTATCGGCAGACCTATATTTATCGCGTTGCGGTAAAAA
>WQXD01000250.1 GCA_009785015.1 Oscillospiraceae bacterium
GGTATAGAAGAAAGCGATGAAGTATTGTCGAAAATTCGGAAGGTAGAGTTTCGCGTGAGCGGCAGATTCAGAAATCAAAATGATGCGCTGTACCAAATAAAATTTATACACTTTAGTAGGAGAGAGAATGCCCGTATATATATTCTGGGGCGTGACTCAATTGCGTACAGGGGGTATATATACAAGTCTCCGGACGACAGCATCGACCTGGAGTATATGGCGGCACTATTTGAATGAATTGTTACGGAATCAGATTTTAATATCTCTCAATTCAATAACCGGCGCAAAGCGCGTCCCCCTGCGCAAAAGAGGAATTGTCTCAAAATGAGACAATTCCACCTAAGCGCGCGCCCGACAAGAATCTAAAAAAAATACGCCCCGTTTATGTTTTCGCTCTTGACTTATTTGCTCCGATTTGGTAAACTTAGAGCATGGCAAAAAAATAAAAAGGGGTTATATATTTCTATGAATTTCTTTTTGAAAACAGTCGTTTTAATTTTGTCGTCTGCGGCTGTATTTTTTGTATCATGCGCAGCGGACGAAACAAATGACAACCGGGAAATTCTCACACAGGACGCCGGCGGGGCGGATATCGCTGAAAACGCGGCACAAAAGTTGCTGCCCGATTTGCCCGAGGCGGACTATAACGGCGATGTGTTTACGTTTTTGGTCAGGGAATACGACACAAACGGATATTGGGGCTCATACGAGATTTACGCGGAGGAGGAAAACGGCGATTCCATCAATGACGCCGTATACCAGAGAAACAGGGCCGTCGAGGCCAAGCTGAATATCAATATACAGGAGATCCGCGGCGACGTCGTCGGGCTGGCGAAAAAGAGCATAAACGCGAATGACGCCGCATATGACTGCATCATGCCGAGCCTGATGAGCGCGGGCAGTATGGCGGGCAGCGGTTATTTGGTATCTTTCGACCGGCTGCCGCATATAGATTTGGAAAAGCCCTGGTGGGACAAAAACACGAAAAATATGACCATAGGCGGACGGCTGTTTTTCACTGTGGGGGATTTGTGCATCATGGACAAAGATTCGATATTCATCGTGATGTTCAACAAAACGGTGGCAAAAAACAGCGGCGCAGAGGATTTGTATGGTTTAGTCAGGGAAAACAAATGGACGCTGGATAAATTTCATTCGGTAATAAAGGAAACGGCGAAAGATTTAAACGGGGACGGGAAGCTGGGCTTTGACGATTTGGCGGGGCTTGTCTCCAGCGATTACGGCATAAACATCTTCTATTACAACAGCGGGGAAACCGTGACCTTAAAGGACGAAAACGATTATCCGTATTTTACGCCGCCTTCCGAGCGCGGAATCCTCGCCGCGGAAAAAGCGTATGCGATCATCTGCGACAAAAGCGCCTCCGTTCTCGCCAGCGACCTGCAGTCCGGCGGTATCTCAAATCCGTGGACTGACGGCATAAACAAAATGTTCCAGGAAGACAGGGCGCTGTTTTTCGTGGCGCAGGTGACCTTTATACACCGGACGCGCACCATGGAAAGCGATTTCGGAATTCTGCCCTCGCCCAAATTGGACGAAACTCAGGACAAATATTACACTTCGATAAATCCGGGCGTCTCAAACTGTATCGCCGTACCCGTGACGGCAAATGACACAAAAAAAACCTCGGCGGTGCTCGAGGCGCTTTCGGCCGAATCGAAATATACGCTCATACCGGCCTATTACGACATAACCATCACCAACAAAATGATAAGGGACGAAGAATCCGCGGAAATGCTCGACTTGATTTTGTCATCCCGCATATTCGACCTCGGATATATATTCAATTGGGGCGATTTGGGAAATGTGCCGCTGTCGCTTTTCCCGAACGGAGGCAATTTTGTCTCGACATATGAAAAACGCGAACCGAAAGCGATAAGCGAAATGGAAAAAACAATAGAAGCGTTTAAAAATTTGGAAAATTAAAAATCTAAAAAAGAAAGGAAAACCGATATGACAGATTATGAAAGCATGCCCTCTGCAGTCAGAAAAATGCGGGATTTTTACGCCGTAAAGCCCGACGCGGGTATAATCCAGACCGATTTCGGGTATTACTGCTTGGAAAAATGGAAAAGCCAGGGCCATATAACAGACAAGACAAACCTTTCGGAACTGTTCATGTTCGAAGAGGCGGGGACTGTGGGCATCGGTGGGCTCGGCGGGTGCGAGGCCGCCTTCGTGCCGCAGTTCGAAGTCGAGGTGCTCGAGGATCGGGGAGCCTACGAATTGGTCAGGGACCACGCGGGCAGGCACGTGCTGTATTTCAAAGGCAGAAGAAGCGGATTTATGCCGGAATACGTGGATCATCCCGTCAAGGACATGAAATCGTGGGAGCAGAACTGCAAATGGCGGATGGACCCCGCTTCGCCCCAAAGATATGAAAACCTCGAAAAAAACATGCGGGACGTGGCAAAAAAGGCCGGCCGGGGCTTCGCGGTCCAGCAGTATGTGGTGGGCGGATATATGTATCTGCGCAGCCTCATGGGGCCCGAAGGCGTTTTGTATAAATTCTACGATGAGCCGGAGCTGATCCACGACTGCATGAAAACATGGTTTGAGCTCGCCGACCGCGTCATAAGCGAACACCAAAAATATGTCACCGTCGACGAGCTTTTATTGGATGAGGACATATGCTTCAAGACCGGGCCGCTGATATCGCCCGATATGATAACGGAATTTTTGTTCCCGTACTACACGCAGCTCATACAAAATATCAAATCGAGGCAGCCCGACAAAACGCGGCATTTGTTCGTGCATATGGCGACTGACGGATTTGTCTATCCCATAATCGGCATGTGCCAAAAAATAGGCATCGACTATATGTCGCCCTTTGAGGCGGCTGCCGGCTGCGACGTGGTCGAGGTGGGCAGGAAATATCCGGAACTCAAAATACGCGGGGGAATCGACAAGCGCATACTCGCGGCGGGCAGGGAGGCGATCGACCGCGAAGTGGACCGCATCATGCCCGCGATGAAGCGGCGCGGCGGATATATCCCCACATGCGACCACGGAGTGCCCGAAGAAGTGGATTTTTTAGATTATATGCATTTTCGAAAAAGAATGCTTGAGTTCAAATGAATTTTTTTTAACGGAGGCGTTTATGGATTTCAACGAATATCAAAAGCTGGCGATGCGGACGGCGAGCGAAACGGGGCAGAAGAATTTGGTGCTCAACGGCGTGATGGGGCTCTGCGGCGAGGCGGGCGAATGCATCGACATAGTAAAAAAGCACATGTTTCAGGGCCATGAATTGGACCGGCAGAAACTGATCGATGAAGCGTCCGACTGTTTATGGTATATGGCGGCCATCGCCGCCGGTTTGGGGATAACGCTGGAGGAAATCGCGGTCTACAACGTGGAAAAACTCAAAAAGCGCTACCCCGACGGATTCGACGCGGACAAAAGCCTGCGCCGCCCCGAGCTTTAGAGGGTGAGACACATGAAAACCGGCTTTGACAATTTTCTGTATATGAAAAAGCAGACCGAGCAGATACTCAAAAGAGTCGAACAATTCGGCGACAAGCTGTATCTGGAATTCGGCGGGAAACTGTTCGACGACTACCACGCGGCGAGGGTTCTGCCCGGATTTGACGTGAACGGCAAGATTTTGCTGTTGGAAAAACTGAAGAAAAAAACCGAAATCATCATGTGCGTCAACGCCGCGGATATCGAAAACAACCGGATCAGGGGGGACATGGGCATCACCTACGACATGGACGCGCTGCGCCTCATCGACAATATACGGAAAATGGGGCTGTGTATAAGCAGCGTGGTGATTTCCCAGTATAAAAACCAGCCCTCCGCGGATATTTTCAAGAATAAACTGGAGCACAGGGGCGAAAAAGTCTATATCCACAAACCGATAAAGGATTATCCGGTAAATGTGGATTTCGTGGTGAGCGACGACGGCTACGGCTCCAACCCGTATATTGAAACCTCGAGGCCGCTCGTGGTGGTGACGGGCCCCGGTTCCGCCAGCGGAAAAATGGCCACTTGCCTCTCGCAGATATACCACGAGCACAAAAAGAACGTGTATGCGGGATATGCCAAATTCGAGACTTTTCCCATATGGAACCTGCCGTTAAAGCATCCCGTAAACCTCGCCTATGAGGCCGCCACCGCGGATTTAAACGATGTAAACGCGATTGACCCCTATCACTTGGAGGCATACGGCGAAACAGCCGTGAACTACAACCGCGACATAGAGGCGTTTCCCCTTGTGAAAAATATTTTCGCCAAGATCATGGGCGACGACAAAGCCTACCGTTCCCCCACCGATATGGGCGTGAATATGGCGGGATACTGCATAACCGATGAAGCCTTGGTCACCGAGGCCGCCAAACAGGAGATCATAAGAAGATATTTTCGCACATGGTGCGAATACAAAGAGGGCATATCCGGCGCGGGCGCAGTCGAAAAATTGGAGATGATAATGAGGCAGCTCGGCATATCGCCGGAATATGCCCCGGCGGTGGTACCCGCCATAAAAAAGTCCGAACAAAACAACTGCCCCGCCATGGCCATGATTTTGCATGACGGAAAAATCGTAACGGGAAAAACCACGGATATTCTGACCGCGGCCTCGAGTTTGGTGCTCAACGGCATAAAAAGCCTGGCGGGCATCCCCGACGACATCCACCTCATACTGCCCGCCGTTTTGGGACCCATGATGATGCTCAAGGAAAAAATCCTGCACGACAAGACTCTGCTCGGCCTTGAGGAAGTGCTCAACGCTTTGAGCATATGCGCGGCGACCAACCCTTCGGCCGAAAAGTGCCTGATAAAACTCCGCGATTTGAAAGGGTGCGACGCCCATTCCTCGCACATAATCTCCAAAACGGATGAGAGCATGTTAAAAAAATTGGGGGTAAACCCCACCTGCAGCCCCGAATTCCCCTCTGATAATCTGTATTACATATGATTTTTGCACGATGAATTAAGGAGGAAAGCATGAGCGTATACAATTTCGACGCGGAAAAGCAAACCGAAAACGCGGTTAAATGGATAAAGGACTGGTTTGAAAACCAAAGCGGAAAAGCCGGCGGCGCAATACTGGGCATATCGGGCGGCACTGATTCGTCCGTTGTCGCCAAACTGTGCTGCGAGGCGCTGGGAAGTCACAGGGTGCGCGGCGCCCTGATGCCAAACGGCCTCCAGCCCGACATCGCGGACGCATACAGAATATGCGGCCTTTTGAAAATAAAGTACAACGAAATAAATATATCGGGCGCCTTTGGGGGCGTGGTTTCGGCGGTGTCGGATTCGGGGGAGGTTTTATCGCGGCAGGCAGAGATCAATCTCACGCCGAGACTCCGGACGGCGGCCGTATACGCGCTCGGGCAGACATTGGATTACCGGGTGGCCGGAGCGGGAAATTTGTCTGAGGCATATGTCGGGTACTGCACCAAATGGGGAGTGGATACGGCCTATGACTTCAACCCGATAGCCGATTTCACAAAGACGGAAGTGATAAAAATAGGCGACTTTTTGAATCTGCCCTATGACCTGGCGCACAAAACCCCGGCGGACGGGCTCACCGGGCTTTCCGACGAGGAGAATATGAA
>WQXD01000251.1 GCA_009785015.1 Oscillospiraceae bacterium
CAAAAATAAAAGGCGACGCTTCCGTCGCAATGATTTCCGTCGGCACGCTCGCCATGGGTTATCTAATCATGAACGTTTTTTCAAAGTCGTCGAATATTTCGGGCGACGTCTGCGCGACTTTGTTCGGTTCGACTTCGATTCTTACATTGACAAAAACGGAAGTCTGGCTGTGCGTTGTTTTGTCAATAGTAGTGGTTGTCGTATTTTTATTGTTTTACCATAAAATATTCGCCGTGACTTTTGACGGGGATTTCGCCGCCGCAACGGGAATAAAAGCTAAAACTTATAATTTGATACTCGCCGTCGTGATTGCCGTGGTTATTGTTCTGGCCATGAATTTAGTCGGCGCGCTTTTGATTTCCGCTTTGGTGATATTTCCCGCATTGTCCGCCATGCGCGTGTTTAAAAATTTCAAGTCCGTGACCGTATGTTCGGTGATTGTGTCGGTAACCTGCGCCGCCCTTGGCATATTGATTTCTATTATCGCCGGAACTCCGGTAGGTTCAACTATTGTCGCGGTGGATATCGCGGGTTTTTTTATATTTAGTTTAACGGGTTTCATAATTCATAAATAAGTTAGGAGAGTGTAACTGGAAATGAAAAAATGTTTATTATTGCTGTTATTGATATTCTGCATAGTTTTAACCGCGGGCTGCGCGAATAAAGACGCGCCGCAAAGCGCGGGAAGCGTCGATATTGATTTGACTTTGCTAAGCGGCACGATGGTATATGCCGAAGTGTATAACATGATGACGCAGCCTGATGATTATATGGGGAAATCAATAAAAATGAACGGGCTGTATTACACTGCGTATTACGAAGAAACCGGGCTGTATTATCATTACGTGATTATCGAGGACGCGACCGCGTGCTGTCAGCAGGGAATGGAATTTCTGTGGAACGGCGAGCACAGTTACCCCGTCGATTACCCGGAGGAATCCTCAAAGGTTGAGGTGGTCGGCGTATTCGGCAGTTACGACGAGCTTGGGAAAACCTATTATTATCTTGCGGTCGACAATATATCTGTTTTGCGTTAACCGGGCTTAAACTACTTAAAATTTACGCAATCTCTAATCGTTACCCTCTTTAAACTAAAGAGAGTTTTTATAAAATTTTTTTCGCTGATTTATATTTTTATAAAAAGTGGCATATGTAAATAAATCCATTGACAAACCTGACGTTTTGTGCTATCATTCTATATTATATATTTTATTTAAAAATTCTTATAAGGGATTTTTACCGGGAGTTATAGCGATGATTAAATTGTTCAAACGTTTTGTGTGTGCGGCGCTCGTCATTATTTTTATGTTTGCGCCGCTTTCCGGTTGCGTTAAAACCGCTGACAGCGGAGAAGAATTTGCCGTTTTCACTTCGTTCAGGGATATTCCCGGCATAACAGATGAAGAAATCAAGGCGATAGATGCTATACGCGGACAGACAGATTATTTCAGGTACAGCGTATTGCCGACCACTGAGGCATTTTATAATATTAACGATGGTTCAATATGCGGATGGGCCGCTTTGCTCTGCGAATGGCTCGGCGAATTATTTGAAATCCCCGTTGTGCCTGAATTTGTTGAATGGAATGAATACTTGTCTACTCTCGCGAGCTTTGAGATTGATTTTTCAGGGTATCTGACCGCAACGGAAGAACGGCGGAACAGCGGATATTATATGACTGAAACAATCGCCATGCAGACAGTGCGCTACTATCGTATAATGGGAAGCCCGCTGCTTGGACAAATCGAGCAGACGCGCCGACTCCGGTATGCTTTCATAGAAGGCTCCATTACGGTTGACGAGATTTCGCCTCATCTTAAACCCGATACTTATGACATCATATACGTCGGGGATACCGACGAGGCGTATGAAGCGCTGCGTTCAGGCGAAGCCGACGCTTTTTTTAACTCTAATATGCTTGAGTCTGCCTTTGATATTTATGGAAACGTGGTCGCGTATGATTTCCTGCCCTTGGTTGTTTCCCCTGTTTCACTGGCGACGCGAAATCCTGATTTAGCGCCTTTTATTTCAGTTGTGGACAAAGCTCTCGCAAACGGTGCGAGCAAGTATTTGCACAAGCTGTATACTAAAGGGTATCAAGAATACAAGGCAAACAAGTTTTTTATGTGGCTGACCGACGAGGAAAAAGAATTCCTGCATAATCCGCCCATTGTGAAAGTGGCGGCTGAATATTGGTTCTACCCCGTCAGCTATTATAATACATACGAGAAAAGATGGGAAGGCATCGCTTTTGATATATTTTATGAAATAGAGAAAATAACAGGGCTTAAGTTTGAAGTCGCTAATAATAATAATGCCGAATGGGGCGAATTAGTTGAAATGCTCGAGGACGGACGGGTGGACATAATTTGCGACCTGATGCAGACTCCGACGCGGCTCGGTAGGTTTATATGGCCTGCGACCATGTATAAAAAAGATACTTACGCACTTATTTCCAAAACGGATTTGCCCAGCGTGGACTTCGGGGAGATTCCTTATTCGAAAATAGGCTTGATAACCGGTATCGGCAATACTGAAATGTTCCTGAACTGGTTTCCTAACGCTACGGACACGACGTTTTACGAATCAAGCGATGATGTTTTCGCCGACTTGGACGTCGGCAAAATCGACCTTGCGATGCTGAGCACGGGCATTTTGGCTGAAATGACCAATTATCACGAACTGTCGGGCTATAAAGCCAATTATATGTTCAGCGACTATGAATATACTTTCGGGTTCAACAAAAATCAGACTGTTCTTTGCTCAATAATTGACAAAGCGCTCATGACTATCGACACGGACAGGCTCGCGCAGCAGTGGGATACCAGGTCTTACGATTACCACGCGAAATTATTGGAAGCCCAGCGCCCGTGGCTGATTGGCGTCGCTTTCCTGTCGTTATTAATCCTCGCACTTGTCACCACCCTTTTTGCAAGAAGCCGCCTGGCTAGCAAGCATTTGGAAAAACTTGTCGGAGAGCGGACGAACGAACTTGAATTGCAGACGCGCGAGTTCGCCCTGCAAACCGCAACGCTGAATACGCTGATAGATTCGATTCCCGACCTTTTATATACGAAGAATCTGAATTTGAAGTTTACGCATGTCAACAAATCCCTTTTTGAGTATTACGGCGTGAGCAAAGAGGATATGCTCGGAAAAAGCGAAGAAGATATCTGGCTGCCCGGCGAATACGTCGAGTCCCTTGAAGATTTGAACTTAAAAGTTATCAGAGAAGAAACAATAATCAAGCTTGAAGAGCAGCTATTGAATGCCGACGGGACATTCCGGACTTTTGAAACAATCAGGCTGCCTATCAAAGTAAACGGCGTTATAAGCGGCGTTATGGGCATAGGCCACGATATAACGGAGCGCAAGGCAATGGAAATAGAAATGAATAGGCAAAAGGTAATCCTTCAAACGCTAATCGACTTGGTTCCATGTTTGATATATTGGAAAGACCTGGAACTTAAATACGTACTGGGCAACAAATTCGCGAACGAATTGTTCGGACTCACCCAAAACGACATTATCGGCAAGACTAATAGGGAAATCGGCGCATTTACGGGCAGTATTTCGGAAATAATCGACAAGTTGGATAAAGATGTGCTCGAATCCAATAAAATGCTTACGACGGAACTGTGGGTGAATACCGGCGAAAATATAAAACAGCTGTTTACAACATCCTCGCTCCCGTTTGTCGTAGACGGCGAATTAATCGGCGTTATCAGCGTGGCGTTCGACATCACGGAGCGCAAGGCGATGGAACAGGCCGCACTTGCCGCGTCGCAGTCTAAATCGTCGTTTTTGGCGAACATGAGCCATGAGCTCCGCACGCCGCTCAACGTCGTAATCGGGCTGACGGACTTAATCCTCGAGGAAAACCACCTTGCCAGGCACGTTTCTGAAAATATGCGCAAAATCAGCAGCGCGGGAAACACGCTGCTCAATATAGTGAACGATATTCTCGACATTTCCAAAATCGAATCGGGAATGCTTGCCTTTGTGCCGACTGAATATTACATCTCGAGCCTCCTGAACGACGTGACGACGCTTGTGACTACGCGCATTGACGAAAAGCCCGTCGCTTTCCGCCTTAATATAAGCGACGATTTGCCTAAAAAACTTTACGGCGACGATTTGCGCGTCAAGCAGATTCTGAACAACCTGCTGAGCAACGCCACAAAATATACGAGCACGGGCACTATTACCCTGAACGTCGGAGTTGAATGGGCAGGCAGTAAAGACGTCTGGCTGGAAATCATGGTGACCGATACCGGCACGGGCATACGCGAAGAAGATATGCAGCACCTTTTCACGGATTATTATCAGGTGGACTCGCAGGCAAACCGCAGGAACAAAGGCACGGGGCTGGGGCTGTCGATAACCAAGCGGCTTACGGAAATGATGGACGGGACAATAAGCGTCGAAAGCGTGTTCGGCCAGGGGACTATATTCAAGGTGCGCATAAAACAGGGAACCGTAAATAACGAAACAATAGGCTCGTCCGTCGCCGACAGCCTGCGCAAGTTTATTTATTCCGACGAAAAGAGAAATTACGCGAAGAAACTCGAGCGCATCGATTTGCGCCACGCGCGCGTTCTTGTTGTTGACGATATGCAGACAAACCTCGATGTTGTCGCGGGGCTCCTGCGCAAATATAAAATGCAGGTGGAATGCGTGACCAACGGCTATGAGGCCCTGGAGCGCATACGTTTTGGCAGGCCGTATTACAACGTGGTTTTCATGGACCATATGATGCCGGGCATGGACGGTATCGAAACCACCGACGCGATTCGCGCGCTCGGCACAGATTACGCGCGGCAAATCCCTATTATCGCGCTTACCGCGAACGCCATTCACGGCACGGTGAATATTTTCTACGAGCACGATTTTCAGGACTTTGTGTCAAAGCCGATTGACATAATGCAGCTTGACAGCGCGGTACGCAAATGGATTCGCAATACCAAACCCGAAGAAGACGAAGAAGCCGGTGAAAAAGAAGAAGAACCCATAGAAATCTCGGATTTGAACATACAGGGCCTGAATACTGAAAAAGGAATGGCGCTGTTCGGCTGGGACGAGGAATTTTATCTGATGGCCCTGCGCTCGTATGTCGAAAACGCGCCCGCCGTAATTGATAAAATCCGCTCGGTTACCAAAGAAACGTTAAACGATTACGCCGTAAATATTCACGGATTGAAGAGCATAAGCGCGAATATCGGCGCGGAAATAACATCCAACCAGGCAAAGACCATCACCGTATCCACGCAGCAGCAGCTTAAATACAGCGAGCAGATACATACCGCCGTCACGGAGGTATCCCGGGGAGTCAGGAATTTTGTCAGCGCCGCGGAAGCTGCGGCGCTTTCGGCCAATACTCTGACTGAACGCACCGGCGAGCTGGAAAAATTCCTGACCGGACAGGACGAACATGGCGATTGATAAATCGAAATACATAGTCAAATTCGGCGAAGAAGGGCTTGAAAACATCGCGATGGTGGAAACCCTTCTCTTTGAAC
>WQXD01000252.1 GCA_009785015.1 Oscillospiraceae bacterium
TCGCCGTGGGGGTTCAGTTTCATGGTTTGGCCCACCACGTTGGCCGATTTGGTTTTGCTCGCCGAAGGGGAGAGCAGCCCCATTTTGTACATGATGAAAAGAAGCCTCCTGTGAGAGGGTTTGAGCCCGTCGATTTCGGGTATGGCCCTCGATTTAATGGCGGTCATGGCGTAGGGCATGAAATTGGTTTCCAGGGTTTCGGTTATCTTCTGGTCGAATACGGCCGCGGGCTCTTTTTTTTGGATTTTTTGATTTTTGGGCATAAAATTTTCTCCTGTTATTGGATCCTTTTACTTATGATTATACCAAAAAAACACAATTTTGTCAAGCAAAAAAGAATATTTATTCGAATTATTTTTTCGTTTTTCGAGGCAATATTTTTTATGCCCAAACCTCCATTTATTATTGCATTTTTCGCTTGTATATGATATAATTATAATATGACCCGTTTGATTTATCGTAAAAACAAAAATAAGGGGTATTATGACAGACCATGCAATAAATATAAGGGGACCGGCGAAATACAAAAAATATATAAAAAAAGCGGTGCTTGCCGCGCTTGAGTACGAAAAAACGGACTATGAGTGCGAGATAAACGTCGAGGTAACGGACGACCGGAAAATACAAAAATTAAACAAACAGTATCGCCAAAAAGACTGTCCCACAGATGTGCTCTCTTTTTCGATGAATGAAATAAATCCGGAGAACGGCAAAACCCAGCTGGGCGATATCGTCATATCGGTGGAGACCGCGAGAAAACAAAGCGAGGAATTCGAAACGGGCTTAGAGGGCGAGCTGATGTTTCTGGCGGCGCACGCCGCGCTCCATCTGCTCGGTTACGACCATGAAATTTCCGAAGAGGACGATTTTGTCATGAGGGAAAAACAAAAGGAGATTGCCAAAATTTATGAGTAAAAAAACTGTGTTCGCGGCGATTGCGGGACGGCCCAACGTGGGCAAATCCACCCTGTTAAACGCGCTGATGGGCGAAAAAATTTCGATAATATCAAAAAAGCCGCAGACCACCAGAAACAGGATAACGGGGATTTTGACCAAAGGCGAAACGCAGTATGTGTTCTTTGACACGCCCGGCTTGCATACGCCGAAGTCGCTTCTGGGCAAATATATGGACAAATCGGCAAAAAAAACGATCGGCGAAGTCGACGCGGTCGTTTTGATGGTTGAACCGCTTGCGAAAATCGGCGAAACCGAAAGGGAAGTGCTCGAAAAAACAAAGGCGGATAAAACCCCTGTGATTCTGGTCATAAACAAAATCGACACGATTCAAAAAGAAAAAATCCTCGAAATAATCCAAGTGTACTCCGAAAAGTACGAATTTTCGGCGGTGCTGCCCATTTCCGCCCTGAAGGACGAAGGGGTGGAGCTTGTCATATCGGAACTCGGCCGCCATCTTTCGGAAAGCGAGTTTTTTTTCCCGGAGGATATGATAACAGATCAGCCCGAACGCCAGATCGCAGCCGAAATAATACGCGAAAAGGCGCTGAGGCTGCTCGACGCGGAGGTCCCGCACGGGATAGGCGTTTCGATAGAAGGCTTCGATTCCCAAAAAAACGGGGAGTTTGTAAATATACGGGCCGAGATATTCTGCGAGAGGGAATCGCATAAGAGCATAATAATAGGAAAACAGGGGGAAATGATAAAAAAGATAGGCACATACGCGAGGCAGGATCTGGAAAAATTTTTCGGCGCCGGGATTTACCTCGATTTGTGGGTAAAAGTGAAGCAGAAATGGCGCGAAAAACAAAGCATGCTTTCGAATTTGGGATATAACGAAAAAGATTTGTGATTTGTTATGATTGTAAAAATTAAAGGCTTGGTTGTAAAAACCAGAAACATCAACGAAAACGACAAATATCTGACCGTGCTCTGCGAGGAATACGGAAAAATTTCGTTTAAAGCGGCGGGCGTGCGCAATTTCAAAAACAAAAATATAGTGGCCGCGCAGCCGTTTGCCTACTGCGAATTCACGCTGTTTAAAACCCCGTCGTTTATCAGGATGAACGAAGCCCAGATAATCGAAGGTTTTTACGGTATGAGAACGGATGTGGCTTCGCTGGCGCTCGCAGTTTATCTTTCGGACATAGCCTCGGTGATATGCGTGGAAGAGCAGGGACGACGGGGATATTTTGAGGCTGCTCCTGAATTGTTTGTATATGATATCAAACAAGAAGATGCAAAATAAAACGATAAAAGCGGTTTTTGAACTAAAAGCTCTGACAAAATCGGGCTTTATGCCGGCTCTGGATGAATGCGAAATATGTGCCCGCAAAAGTTTCGGCGGGGATATGACGGTATTTTTCGATTTCATAGGCGGAAACCTGCTTTGCGGCGACTGCATAGGCACATCAAACCAAACCGAAGAAAACGGGGAAAACGAGGAAAAATCGCAAAGAAAACTCGCGCGCATATCGGAAGACACGCTGAGCGCGCTGCGCTTTATCACAACTGCGCGCGACGAGAAATTATTTTCCTTCAGCCTGCACGAGGATATAATGGGAGAATTATCGAGGATCTGCGAAAAATATCTGCTCGAGCAGCTGGGCATGAATATGGATTCGCTGAAATATTACAAAACTTATGAAAATCAGTAACTCACTATGTAAAGGACAAAATACCATGGGAAAATACATAATGGCCTTGGATCAGGGGACTACGAGTTCCCGCTGCGTCATATTTGACAAAAACGCACAAATCGTAAGCTTATCCCAATCGGAATTCCCCCAATATTATCCGGGGGACGCCATGGTGGAGCAAAACGCGCTGGAAATCTTAAAAACGCAGCTCGATTCGGCCAAGAAAGCCATGCGGCAAATCGACGCGTCGTACTCCGACATCGCCGCCCTCGGGATTGCCAATCAGAGGGAAACCGCCGTGATCTGGAACAAAAACACGGGAATCCCGGTATATAACGCCATAGTCTGGCAGTGCCGCCGCACCGCCGAATTTTGCAAAAGGCTCATAAAAGAAGGCTGGGGAAAAAAGATAAAAAACAAATGCGGGCTTTTAGCCGATCCGTATTTTTCCGGGACAAAGATAAAATGGATTTTGGACAATGTGCCAAACGCGCGAAAACAGGCCGAAAACGGAGAGCTTTTATTCGGCACGATCGATTCCTGGCTGATCTGGAACCTGAGCGGGAAAAAACTTCACGTCACGGATTATTCCAACGCCTCGCGCACCATGCTGTACAACATATTCGAGCTCAAATGGGACAGGGAAATTTTACAGCGATTGGATATCCCCGAATGCATCCTGCCCGAAGTGAAGCCTTCGAGTTTGATTTACGGCGAAAGCGACCCTTCGGTTTTCGGCGGGCCGGTTGTGATCTCGGGCGTCGCCGGCGACCAGCAGGCGGCGTTGTTCGGGCAGGGCTGCCACATTCCGGGAAGCGTGAAAAACACATACGGCACGGGTTGTTTTTTGCTTATGAACACGGGCGAAACCCCGGTGGTCTCTTCCAAAGGGCTGCTCACGACCATCGCCTGGGGGATAGGCGGCAGAGTCGAATATGCCCTGGAAGGCTCTGTTTTTTCTGCGGGTTCGGCCGTGCAGTGGCTGCGCGACGAAATGAAAATGATAGAAAGCGCGCCCGAATCCGAATATTGGGCAAATTCGGTAAACGATACAAACGGCATATATTTCGTGCCCGCCTTCACGGGGCTCGGCACGCCGTACTGGGACGCGTACGCGAGAGGCGCCGTACTGGGGCTCACCCGAAGTTCCGGCAAGGGCCATTTTATCCGCGCCGTGCTGGAATCGCTGGCTTACCAGACCGCGGACCTTTTGGAGGCGATGCGATCGGATTCGGGCATTTCGCAAAAAACGCTGAAAGCGGACGGCGGAGCCTGCTCCAACGATTTTTTGATGCAGTTTCAAGCGGATATAATCGGAGTCCCGGTGCAGCGTCCGGTTTGCGTCGAATCCACCGCGCTGGGAGCGGCTTATCTCGCGGGACTTGGCGCGGGTTACTGGAAAAAGGACGAAATTTCATCAAAAGGCTCCGTTGCCAAAATATTCGAGCCGCAAATCGGAGATCCGTGCCGCGCCGAACTCTTAAACGGCTGGCACAGGGCGGTAAAACGCTCTCTTAAATGGGTGGAGAAATAAAAAATGAAAACAAGAAAATTCGTGAAAATTGTGAATTCGGCCGCCGTCTTTTTGTTCGCCGCGGCTCTGACGGCCGTTTTCGGATGCGGGGTGATGCCGGGCTTTAATTCAAATGACATCGAAGCGCTGACCTTCGCCTCGCAAAACAATTATGAAAGAAACGATATCTTCGTCGAAGGACAAAATTCGGCGCCGAAACCCACAATCCCGGCACAAGAAACAGAACCCGCGGAGGCGGAGACAGAAACAAAAACCGCGGAAACGACGCAGGCGGCACAGGCGACCGAGCCGCCGAAATTGACCGAGGCGCCGCAGACGGCAAACACAAAAGACGAAACGGTGCGCTTGAGTTTTTTGGCCGCGGGGGACAATATAATGCACCTGAATATGATCAACGACGCGCAGGAACGGGCCAAAGCAGGCGAAAGTTTCAATTTCAGGGAGATGTACCGGGACATAGAAAATTTGGTGAAATCCTATGATATCGCCCTTGTCAACGTGGAAACCCCGATAGCGGGCGACGAATTCAAATATGACGGCTACCCCAATTTCAACACCCCGAAGGAAAACGCCTTCGCGCTCATGGACATAGGGTTCAATATAGTAAACACCGCGAACAACCACATGCTCGACAAATGGGAAAAAGGCTACCAAAACAGCATAGAATTCTGGGAGGCGCAAAAAAGCGTGCTGCAGATCGGAAGTTTTCGCAACCGGGAGGAATTTGAAAACGTAAAGATATACAGAAGAGAAGGGGTGAGCATCGCGTTTTTGTCGTATACATACAGCACCAACGGAATGACGCTTCCCGCAAACAGCGCCATGGTGATCCCGTATATAGATTTCAATACAATCGAAAGGCAGGTAAAAGCGGCCAGGCCGCTGGCGGACTTTTTGTTTGTGGTGATGCACTGGGGGGACGAAGACAGCTTTACGCCCAATCAGCAGCAGCGAAATCTGGCGCAGATGATGGTGGACAACGACGTGGACGTGATACTCGGAATGCACCCGCACGTTTTTCAGGAGACGAAATGGGTGGCCCGGCCAAACGGCAAAAAAACCCTCATAACATATTCGATAGGCAACATGATATCGGGGATGCTGGGAGCAAAGAACATGATAGGCGGATTTTTGAGTTTCGACATAGTGAAAACCACAAAAAACGGCTCGGTTGAAACCGCGGTTGAAAACGTGGAGATGATTCCGATTATGACCCATTACAACATGAAAAGAAAAGGCTTTCAGATATACAGGTTCGAGGATTACACCGAAGAACTCGCGAAACTCCACGGGAATATAAATTCCGACAATAAATTCTCGTATAAATACATAAAAGACTTGATAGTGCAGAATGTGGCCCCCGAATTTTTAAGCGATTTTTATAA
>WQXD01000253.1 GCA_009785015.1 Oscillospiraceae bacterium
AAACGAGCGAATCGTCGCGGTGTTTCTGCTGCTATTTCAATTTTATTATAATCCCAAAATTCTTGCCTATAAACAAGGTGTTCGGATTATAACACTTTGCCGCTATAGATTACATTAAGCATATATATTTCATAAATCTCAATTTTAATGAAATATATAGCAATATTTTATATTATTATTTCATTAAAATCCAATATTATAAAATAATGTTTAAAATGGAAAATAAATTTATTTTATCTTGCAGTTTTGAGCGAAATATGATATACTAATACCGAAAAGTGAATCTAAAGTGAGAGCGAGCATGCCCAATCGGGTAAAAATATACCATATCGTTCATATAAACAATCTGCCGTCAATTATTGCGGACGGTTATCTGTTATTAGCGCGGGAGGCGGCGAAATAACAGCGAATAAAATCAGTGTATTTTACTATAAAATTTATACCAATCCAATGGGGGGAATAAAGCGGCATGAATATAAAAGATTTCGAAAAACACATAGATCCGACAATATTGTCGCGCGGGCTTGATTATTACAAAAACAAATATATAACGGCTCTCGAATATGACGAGGACGATGGTGAATGGGTAGCCGAAGTGTCGGGGAGCGACGATTACACCGTCACGGTGAAATTATCGGAAACCGGCGATATATTTGATTCTTACTGCGATTGCCCGTATGATTACGGCGGTTACTGCAAACATCAAGCGGCTGTCTTCTATTTGATCAGAAAACATTTGGAAGGGACGGCAAAAAAACCGCCCGGCCAAAAGCCGCCAAAAGTAAAATTCGAAGATATGTTGAATAAAATCGAAAAAGACGAGTTGATATCGTTTTTGACGGAGTACGCGGCCGAAAACAAAAAATTCAAAAGCGAGTTCATGCTGAAATTTGCTGATAGATTCCTCGATAAGTCAAATATTATGTCATATGCGAAAAACCTGATAAAATCATCTTTTACAGGGCTTGTCCACAACGGATATATCGAATATCACGATGCGCCGAAAGTCGTGCGGGGCGCGGAAAAGGTTCTGGAAATCGCGAAAAACGAAAACGACCAATACAAAGCCGTAGGGTTGTGTATCATCGTCATTGAAGAAATGCTGCGTGCGGAATCCGAATATAACACAGAAAGGTACTGCTACGGAACGGCGGAGCAGGCGCTGGATCTCCTCGAAAGAATCGTCGATTCGTTTACAAAAGATACCGACGAATTAAAACGGATTTTTGCTTTTCTGACGGCCTTCATTTCGGATAATAAAACACATGGGTTTTCGGAGTTTAACATCGATATTTTAAATATGTTTGTGCCTCTGTGCGGTATAAAATATATACGCGAGGGTGTGGAAAAATATATAAAAATCATTGAAAATCAAACAACCCAGGACCATCGGAAAAATGAGATGCAAGAATTGCGGTACGCTATAATATCGAAATTTGACGGCAAAAAAGCGGCGCTGGAGTTTATTTACAGCCATCTTGAAAACGACAAATTCCGGGAAATGGCGATCGAGCACGCGCTTTCTGCAAAGGATTATGACAAGGCGCTTGATTTATGTTTTGACGCCGAAAAGAAAAACCCGAATTATCGCGGGCGGTCCAAATGGAAATATACAAGATACAACATTTACGAAAAAAACGGCGACAGAAACGGGCAGAAAGAATTGGCGTATGAGTTTGCGGTCGGCGGCGAATTTGAATATTATCTCAAGCTGCGCAAATTATACGCCGACAATTCCAAGGATACCGGCGAGTGGCACCGGATTTTCGACGAGATACTGGCGTCCGTAAGCGAATCGTACCCGAAGAGAATTTATACAGATATTTTGATCCACGAAAAAATGAAGCCCGAACTTTTGGAATATTGCGCAAAACATATCAGTACAATCACGGAATTCCATTCGCATCTGCTGCCGGATTATAAAAATGAAGTAAACGAAATATTTACAGCTTATTTGAAAAAATCGGCCTCGCAGGCGAGCGACCGCAGGCAATACAGCGAAGTTTGCGCTCTGATCAAAAAATACGCGAAAATATGCGGCAAAAAAAACGCCTCTGAAATCATACAGGAATTTAAATCACTGTACGCGAAACGTCCCGCGTTTGTCGATGAACTCAGGAAAATGGAAATGGACCTATGTCAAAAAAATGGACAAGAAAAAGTGCATTCTACATTCTTGACAGATTGATGAGTTTCGATGCTCGTTTATGCAAATGTTTTTCAATAACGCCAAGATGATTTTCCGGCAAGTTCAATTTAGGATGACGAATAAAATTAAAATTCAACATTTTTCGTAATTGCCCGATTTGCCGCGACGTCGCAAACGATTGGCAAATACCCTCAAATGTCGTACCACCGTATGCCGGATAGCGTGTTTTGGCGTATTCGTCTAAGTTGGCGTAATTTTCCGGCATGGCATAGTTGAACAACGACAGTCCGTTGTCAAAAATAGGCGCGGGGGCAATTATATCACCGCTATGATTGTCACGGAGCAGTCCGAAATTGCCGAAATGCCTGTCCTCGTTATATATCAAAGCATCGAATACAAGCATATCGCGTATGCTGTCGGCATATTTGCCGCCGAGTTCGTCGTAATATTTCATTATTGCGGCAAGTCCGCCTGTTTTCACAATTCGACCTATCGGCACAAACGCTGTATTTATATCCGTAAACAACTTGCATTTTGATGCGAGTATGCCTTTCCAGTTCTCTAAATCGTAATGTACCGCATCTAACTCCATCGCTTCTGCGATCCGGCTTGCATAGTATTCGCTGTACGGTTCTCTTCCCGCATTAGCCGCTCCCGACGTTCCTCCCTTATAAAGATATATTCCCTCGTCCTCAATGTACCGCCATGCTTTCGGCAGCATACCGCTGGTAGTGAGTTCAGGCGAGGTCGAAAACGCCGCGTCGCTCTGTGTCACTCCGGTGTAGGCTACAAGCGAGAGTATTTCCGAAAATCTGTTTTCATATAGGTTATAGTCCGCGAATTTTCCCTCGAACCCCTCCGGCACAACCCAGTAGCTGTCATTCAGCGATAAACCCTTGCACACGTCGATGATACCCTTGGTGTCTCCGATAGATAAACCGAAAGTACGGAGAATTTCTTCGACAAATGTTCTGTTTTTAGGAATTACCCTGCGTTCAAGCCACTTTAAAATTCCCTCGCCGTCAAGCGTCATATCAAGCGGAAGTAATTTTTGCGGATCGTCTGTACGGATTATTTTCACGGAATATCCGATGGCAGTATCGCTCAATAACTCGAACGATAACAGCGGATTATCATACAACCGCAATTCATATCTATTATTCATATTCATAACTTTCCGTCTCCCTGTTGCGTTATTATAGTCAACCAATCTTGAAAAAGTCCATTGTGATATCGCTAAACAAACAAAAAACACAAGCCTGCGTTCATAAAAAATTAACAAAAAGTTTTTTAGCGCAGGCTTGCTTTATGGGTGGTGACCCGTACGGGAATCGAACCCGTGTATCCGCCGTGAGAGGGCGGTGTCTTAGCCGCTTGACCAACGGGCCGCGTATGACAAGGCAACGGATACATCGCCATCGCCATTATCATTATACACGATGCCGGCTTGTTTGTCAATATCATTTTTTATGTTTTTTTAAATATTTTTACCGGCGGCAAACAACAGTTCCTGCTTTATATCCCAGAGCTTCTGCGAGAGGTCGACGTAATACATATGGGGGTTTTCAAAGCGCTTCACTTCGTCCCAGAGCATATCCACCCGCGCGGCGCAGTATTCCCTTATCTTTTCGACGGGCGGCGGCGCGTATACCTGCCTGCCTTTCAAAAATACGGGCGCCTGCAAAAGCTCCGCGCTGAAATCGGTCAGCGTTTTTTTCTTCCATACGGCCTCCGGGTCGAATATGGTGCGCGGCTCTTTCGGGTCCACCGTTTCGTCGTATACCGTGAGCTCGTCGGCGAGCGCTTTTTTTGTCTGGTTGTCGAAGTACCGGTACACTTTTTTGAAGTGCGGGGTGGTGATCTTCGTTATGTTTTCGCTCACCTTGATTTTGGGGATGATCTCCCCGTTTTCGCCCTGTACGGCGACTAATTTGTACACGCCGCCGAACGCCGCGTCGCTTTTGGCGGTGATGAGCCGTTCGCCCACGCCGAAAACATCCGTTTTCGCGCCCTGCGAAAGCAAATCGCCGATGATATACTCGTCAAGCGAATTGGAGGCCACGATCTTGCAGCCAAACAGCCCCGCCTCGTCGAACATCCTGCGGATTTCCTTCGACAGATAGGCGAGATCCCCCGAATCTATGCGCACTGCGAAATTCGTTATGCCCTTTGGAACCAGTATTTCCTTGAATACCCTTATCGCGTTGGGAACCCCGCTTTTTAAAGTGTTGTAGGTATCCAGAAGCAAAGTCACATTTTCCGGGTACAGTTCGCAGTAATTCTTAAACGCCTCGTATTCGCTCTCAAACATCTGTATCCACGAATGCGCCATCGTGCCGAAAACCGGCACCCCGAAGAGCCGGCCGCCGAGCGCGCACGAAGTGCCCGCGCAACCCCCGATGTACGCCGCGCGCGCCCCCGAGAGCGCCGCGTCGGAGCCCTGGGCGCGGCGCGAACCGAATTCCAGAACTGCGCGCCCTTCCGCCGCCCTGACAATCCGGTTGGCCTTGGTGGCGATCAGGGACTGGTGGTTTACCGTCAAAAGCAAAAAAGTCTCTATGAGCTGCGCCTCTATGGCAGGGGCCGCAACGGTCACAATCGGCTCCCCGGGGAAAACCGGAGTGCCCTCAGGGACCGCGTAAATATCCCCCGTGAAGCGAAACGATTTCAAATATTCCAGAAATTTTGGCTCAAACAGTTTCTGCGATTCCAAAAAAGCGAGATCTTCGCCGTCGAATCCCAAGCCGTTTATATACTCGGTGAGCTGCTCCAGCCCGGCCGCGACCGCAAATCCCCCTCCGTCGGGCACAGAGCGGAAAAACATATCAAAATACACGTTTTTTTTGTAAAAGCCGTTTTTGAAATAGCCGTTGCTCATGGTAAATTCGTAATAGTCGCAGAGCATGGACAAATTGACGCCCTTCACCCAAAAATCCACCCGCCTTTCCGTTATTTTTGATTTTTATTTTATTCACTCGTCCGTGATTTGTATATGCAGCCCCGCCATGACGTCCAAAGCGGCCCGGTTGAGGTTTTGGTCATAGCTCGCCGTGCATTTGGAACACAAAAACACGGGCGTCTCGGGCTGGGCGGTTTTGGCGAGCACGGCGTTGGCGAGCACGCAGATATTTGAAACAAGCCCGCAGAGCTCGATGCTCTCAAAGCTCTGGCCCCGAAGGTACATATACAGCTCGTGCGAGCCGAATGTGTTTTTGTAAAACCGTTTATCTGATTCCGAAATTAAAGCCGCCGCCTGACCGTACAGACTGTGGCCGGCTGTATTTTTCACGCAATGGGCGACCGGAAGATTCCGACCCTCCTGCGTATTCATATAATCTTCCCCGTGGGTGTCAAAAGTG
>WQXD01000254.1 GCA_009785015.1 Oscillospiraceae bacterium
AAGCCCAGAGGCTGCCGTCGTCCGCTGTCGCCACCGTGTGACTGAAACCCGCCGAAACCTGCGCGAACTTTTTTTCGGATGCCATCTGCACCGGCGCGGTACAATCTGTCGTCGTGCCGTCGCCTAACTGCCCGTATTCGTTCTGCCCCCAGGCCCAGAGGCTGCCGTCGTCCGCTATCGCCGCCGTGTGCTTGAAGCCCGCCGCAACCTGCGTGAATTTCGTTTTGTTGGCTATTTGCATTTTTATCGGCGTCGGCTTGTCTTTGTTTTTATTCGTACCGTCGCCTAATTGCCCGTAATCGTTTCTCCCCCAAGCCCAGAGGTTGCCGCCGCTGTCGAGTGCCACCGTGTGAACGTTGCCCGCCGCAACATACGTGAATTTCGTTTTGGAGACTATTTGCACCGGTTCGTCTTTGTTTTCATTCGTGGCGTCGCCTAATTGCCCGTACATGTTACTCCCCCAGACCCAGAGGCTGCCGTCGTCCGCTATCGCCACCGTATGCCTGAGGCCCGACGAAACCTGCGCGAATTTTTTTCCGGAGGTTATCTGCACAGGCGCGGTTCTGTCTGTCGTCGTGCCGTCGCCGAGTTGCCCAAAACTGTTGCTCCCCCAGGTCCAGAGGCTGCCGTCGTCCGTTATCGCCATCGTGTGGGTGTCGCCCGCCGAAACCTGCACGAACTTTTTTCCGGAGGTTATTTTTATCGGTATGTATATGTTGTCATTCGTGTTGGCGTCTATCTGCCCGTACAGGTTATGCCCCCAGGCCCAGAGGTTGCCGTCGCTGTCGATCGCCACCGTGTGACCGCTGCCCGCGGAAACCTGCGTGAAATTTTTTCCATACACTGCTTGTATTTGTCCCGGCGCGGTTCTGTTTGTCGTCGTGCCGTCGCCGAGTTGCCCAAAATTGTTGCTCCCCCAGGCCCAGAGGCTGCCGTCGCTGGCGATTGCCACCGTGTGAGTGCCGCCCGCGGAAACCTGTGTGAATTTCGTTTGGGTGGCTATTGGCCCCAGCGTGAACTTGCCTACCGTCGAGCCGTCGCCGAGTTGCCCGGACTCGTTCGCTCCCCAGGCCCAGAGGTTGCCGCCGCTGTCGAGTGCTACCGTGTACCAGCCGCCCACCGAAACCTGCGCGAATTTCGTTTCGGAGCCTATTTTTGTAGGTTCGGTTTTGGCTGTATTGCCGTCGCTTAACTGCCCATACAGGTTATTCCCCCAAGCCCACAGGCTGCCGCCGCTGTCGAGTGCTATCGTGTAAGTGCCGCTCGCCGCAACCTGCGTGAATTTCGTTTCGGAGACTATCTTCACCGGCGCGCTCTTGTTTGCCTTCATGCCGTCGCCGAGTTGCCCGAACTCGTTCCATCCCCAGGCCCAGAGGCTGCCGTCGCTGTCGATCGCCACCGTGTGCGAATAGCCCGCAGAAACCTGCGAGAATTTCGTTTTGGTGGCTGTTTGTATTTGCACCGGCGCGGTTCTGTTTGTCGTCGTGCCGTCGCCGAGTTGTCCGTCCCAATTCGCCCCCCAGGCCCAGAGGCTGCCGTCGTTCGCTATCGCCACCGTGTGCCCGCCGCCCGCGCTGACTATGGGGTACGCGCCGCCGCTCGCGCCCGCTGTGAGCGGCGCAAAAGCGAACATGCCGAGTACCAGAGTAATGGCGAGAAGCGCGGACAACGCTTTTCTGCTTTTTGTTTTCATGGTATATTTTCTCCTTTGTTTAAAATCACCAACTGTTAAAGAACAATCCAAACGCCATTTTTATCGGAACCCCGCCTCTCAATAATTTGCCGCCGTTTGAGTTCTGCAATGATTCGAGATATTGTTCTCACGGAAATTCCGGTTTTTTCCGATATACGCTTTTTGGAAACGGACGGGTCTTCGCGCATACAAGCAAGAACCTTTGATTCATTTTCTGAAAGTTGATTTACTGTGCCATTTACTGTGCCATTTACTGTGCCACTGCCCGTAAACTCAGGGTACTTATAAATCGTCACGGCAAAAGAGAGTCTGTATTCGTCTGTATAAAAAATCGGAGGGGGTGAACCGTTATCCTTCAGGGCATTGACAATTTTCCTGAACCCCGTGTTACGTCCTTCCGTCAGACGCAGCTCCTTGAGAAACTCGCCAATACGGCGGTTGCGGTATCTGCTGCCAAATACTTCATAATTTCGCAATCCTTCGATACTGACGGAACGGTCTGCGCCCGGGTGACTGACAATCTGAATACGGTCAGGCAGAACTCTGACTTCTATCGGTTCGCGCTCGTCATAGCCTTTGTGATATACGGCATTTGCGATGGATTCTTCGAGGGCGGCCTGCGGATAATTGAAAAATCGCCTTGCTTCGGGTACATCCGGCAGTTTTATCACTTGTTCCTGAATTATGCGGTTGTTTATATACAACAACGCTTCTCTTAATTGTATATGCAGCGGGCCTTTGAATATTTTTTCGATAATCTTATCCCCGCCCAAATCTTCGGGAAATTCAACCACGTCAATCTGCGCGTAAGGAAAAAATTTATCCGGTTCAAAACTGAAGAACATGAGCCCCACATTTTTAGGTTTGATGTATTCAGGCAGTGTACCGACGATATTCATGCTTTTGCACAAGTTAAGAAAATCCATGTTTTTAGAATCCTCGTACAACGAACTGTCAACCTCTTTGAGATAACTTTGGATCAGCGTAATATTGAGGTCTGTCAATTCGGCAAAATGATTGACGCGGTCGTCAAACGGTATATTATTGGAGAGTGAAAATAAATCCCGCAGTTCATCATCGGACGGTATAATTGTATTAGACATTTTACAGATATAATAGGCGCGTTCCTTACTGTCTTTTGCCATTGACTTTGGGGATGAATAAGGTCTGGCGTTACCGCCGGGGGCCCAGACAACAAGAAACTTTTTATCCTGATAATCCGCGGCTTCGACGATAGGAAGATATTCGGGTTGAATGAGTTTGCATTTATTCAGCATATCTTTCTGAATGTTGTCCATTTGCGCCGCGGGTAAACCGTCCAACGGAAAAACGGGCCTTCCGTCTGTTTCTTTAACGCCTATGACAATATATCCGCCGCCCCAATTGTCTATGTCATTGGCGAAAGCGCAAATAGTTTTCAAAGATGCCGCCGCATCCCAAGTTTCCTTGAATTCGATTCGCGCCCATTCGACAACCGATCCCGACAATAATGTTTTTATGCTGGTCGGTATACCCATTTAAACGTACCTGCTTTCTATTTCCCTCGAATTTGCGTCATCCTACGGCATAGTAAATTTGACGCGCTCGGCGGGGTTCATGAATATATTTTCCTCCCGCGTAAAATCATCAACATAATTGTGGCAAATACGCGCGCCGGGTGATTTGTACCCGCAGGACGGCATCGGATTTGGCAAAACACCACCGCCCGCGGGGCGGAGCCTCTTTACTAAAGAGGCCATTGGAATTACATTCCCATTCGTGCGCGAATATTCGGGGAAAAGGGCGGAATAATGGGGAAAAACGGGGGATATTGGACGATAATTTGTGGGGGGCGGCTTCCCAGACGTGCTGCAGGAAAACACCCAACTCAAGTTAATTCTTCTTCGATTTCAATAAAACCGTTTATAATGTCGATCACTTCTAAAATAATTTCCCTTGGCGCCTTTTCGATAAATTCAAATTTTCTCGCTTGTATGTCAATAATTTTTGCCTGGTCACATAAGATAAATCCCGTTGTTTTTGTTTTATCGTCGAGTTTAACCTGAAAAGGGAAATTTTTGTCAGTTCCGGTTATAGGGCATACCATTGCCGCTTTGTTTGCAATTTGAGTAAAGCTGTTATTGCTTATAACTAATGCCGGTCGGCGTCCGCTTTGCTCGTATCCTGCTTGTGGATTAAAATTTAACCATATAATGTCGCCTTGATTTACCATGTTTCTTCGCCTACGGGCTGCCCCCAATCCACTTCTTCAAATTTATAAGAATTTTCTTTTACTGCAGTTTCAAAATCTGTTCCGTAAAATTCTTCAACTCTTTGTTTTAAATTTTTGTGCTGATATTTTTTCTGAATAATTATCTTATTATCGTTAAGAACAACATCAACTACGTCGTTATCTTTTAAGTCAAGACTTTCCAAAAATGGTTTTGGCAATCTAATCGCTTGTGAAGTTCCCCACTTTGATATTGTAGTAGTAATTGTAGTCATAAAATACCCCGTTTCTTTAATATATGCAATATATAATAGCTTAAAATTAAAAAAAAGTCAAGGATATTTACAAAAATTTTGATGATTTTACGGTGATTTATTTGTAGGGCGGGTCAAAATCGGCACACAAAAGAGGAATTACGTCAAAGTGGCGTAATTCCTCTTTTGCCGTCGCGGCCGGTAAAACGCGGATATACTCTACGACATAGTGAACTCGACGCGCTTGTCCGGGTTCATCATGCGCGTAAGGATCGCCGCTACCTCGCTGCGCTTGATGTTAGACCCCGGGTTGCACGCGCGCGTCACCGTGTCTACGCCCTGCACTACCCCTGCCCGGTACAGCTTGTATATCGCCGATGCTTGCGCGTGCGCCATCGGCACGTCGGGTATCTTCCCGCCCGGCACCACGTTGATCGCCGCGAGCGCGTCGTCGGGCAGGGCGCTGGCGAATATCTCCATATAGCCCGCCCTCGTGGCCGGCGTGTTCCACGCGTAGTCCTTGGCGATGATGTTGTTCGTCTTCGCGTAGCTCACGTATGTGCTGTGCCAGTCGCTGCCCGCACCGGGCACGAGCGTAACTTTGCCGGTGGTGTACAGTTGGTGCATACACGCTGCCAATTTGACCGCCTCCGCGTAGGTGAGGTTGTCGTCGGGTGCAAACGATGTATCTGATTTGCCGTTGATGAGGCCGGACTCATATGCTATCTTCACATCGCTGTAGTACCAATCCTTCTCGAGCACGTCCGTGAACGGGAATGGTTTCGGCGGTTTCGGTTCGGGCTTGGGTTCGGGTTCGGGGTCCGGCGTGTCCGTGAGGTCAGGCTCCGGCTCGGGCGTCGTGTCGGTGACGACAAGCGCGAGCGTCGGGTTCGCCCCGCCGCTGAACTCGAACGTGATCGTGTGGTTTCCCACCGCGAGCGTCTGGAGATATGCCGCTTTCAGCACGATATTGCCGCCGGAGACCGCGAAATCCGTGTTGCCCAGCAGAGTGGAGCCGCCGTTTTTGATTGCCTGCAGAGTGTATCCGTCAGACGTCACCGCCAGCGTGATATCGCCGCCGCCGTTCTTGTCGTAGTCCGCCGCCGTGGGAGATACTGTGGCGTCAGGGGTTGTTTCGGTGACGGTGAGCGCCAGCGTCGGGTTCGCCCCGCCGCTGAACTCGAACGTGATCGTGTGGTTGCCCACTGCGAGCGTCTGGAGATATGCCGCTTTCAGCACGATATTGCCGCCGGAGGCCGTGAACTCCGTGTTTTTTGACAGCGTGTGGCCGCCGTTTTTGATGGCC
>WQXD01000255.1 GCA_009785015.1 Oscillospiraceae bacterium
TACTGGTTTTCCCCCTGCTTTTTGGGGGTCAACAATATATACGGTTAGTTTGTTTTGCTTGATTCTTTCAGCTCTTCCGACTTTCCGTCGAAACTTAACGAAAAAAAGGAGGAACAGCTGAAATGACAACAAAAAACGTAATCAGGATGAAAGGGTTGTTCGCGTTCGCATTGATTTTGGCGGCTATCATAATGTTTGCCATGCTGCAATCATGCACAGACAAACATGAGAGCGAAGAAGATGAAAATGCCATAGTCATAAGTAAAAATGAACTCGAAGATACCGATAAACTCGTGGTCTACGGATACGAATATCTCAAGCCGTTGATCTCGCAGGCGGTAAATTTGTTCAAGAGAGAGTACAGAGAAGTCGAAGTGGAATACAGGGAATTCAGTTTTGACGAAAAATTCGATTTCGCCGCATTCCAGGAAGTGCTAAAGAGTGAAATGCTCGCGGGCGGGGGGCCGGACTTGATAATAGGCGATGCATATCTTTTTGGCGATATATACAAGACAATGGCATCCGGGGTTTTCCTCGATTTGGATGGAATCATAGAGGCAGACCCCGAATTCGATTTCGATTTGTACAACAGAACCGTCATGGACAGCGGCGTCTACAACGGCAGGCGTTATCTGGCACCCCTTGACTACGCGGTGATGCCCATGATGGCGGTTGGCGAAAGGTTGGCGGAGGAAGGGATAGACATAAGCGAATTTTCGACGTTGAGCGGGTTTCTCGGAGCGCTGAGGAGATATATGGCAAACAACATGGAAAAGCCCGGCAAACATATTTCCTATTTTCCCTTTTTTGAGGGCGCGATGAGCTATTTGAATTTCAGTGGGATACAATACATAGATTACGAAAACCAAAAAGCCGATTTTAGCGACCCGAAATTCAAAGAAATCGTAGACACATACAAAGAAATGGTGGCTTACGCAAACAATCCGGCAAGGGAATTTTCATCATACTACGAAGAGCACATATCGACCACCGGAGGATACTCGCATGACTACGCCATGATTGTGGGTCTGAGGGCGGGGCAAATGTTCTACAGCAACAGGATGGTTGCGAGAATAATCGAAAGGTTCTATTACGACTATGGCGGATTGACGCATGATTGTTCGCCCGTGTTCGCAGGTTTCCCCAACAAAGACGGCGGGACCACCGCCGTGGCAACCAAATACGCGGGAGTGAGGCAGGGCTCCGAAAACAAGAAAAACGCATACAGGCTGCTGAAAATATTGCTATCGTATGACGTGCAGGCGCTGCAAGCGGAGAATGCCGCCATTTATTACCAGATCAACGTACCAGTCCTGAAAAGCGCGGCGCAGGCGGCGGCCGAATTTGAATGGAGCAAGAGCGGATTATACGGAAACGAGGATGGGAGTGTCATCTGGGAACCGGTGCCAAAAGAAACGCATGACAGATTCATGGACATCATAACCAATGTGGATTCATGTGCGCTGCCCGCTTACGGGCCCTATGACGATTTTATTTTACCCGCTTTGGAATTGTACTTTAGCGGTGAAAAGACATATGACGCCTGCATAAACGATTTGAAAACCAAACTCGAGATATATCTGAGCGAATAGGAGTGGGATATGAATAATGGTGCCAAAAAAACATCCGATTCGAAAAAAATCAGCATGCTTAATGTAAAGAATTCTTTTACGGGCTTTTTGTTTTGTTTCCCGGCGATTGCGGGATTAATGGTTTTTTTTGCGGTTCCCTTTGGCATCTGCGTGTTTCTGTCTCTGACCGAAAACACGGGCAGCGGCGTATTCGTCGGTTTCGCCAACTACAAGGACATACTGGCGAGCGCGGCTTTCAGGCTGGCGGCATGGAATACGTTCAGGTTCAACGCAGCCGCCGTTCCGCTCATCATGGTATTTTCTTTTTGCGTGGCCTTGATGCTGCACCAAAAGCTGAAGGGGTACGAATTTTTCAGGGCGATCTTTATTTTTCCGCTCGTCCTGCCCGCGGCCTCGGTCGTTTTGTTTTTTCAGATGGTATTCGGAGGCAGCGGAATGCTGAACGGGCTTTTGGAAAAATTCGGCCTGCCCGCCGCGGATTGGTTTGGCTCAGGGGCCTCTTTCCCTGTACTCGTGGCATTGTATGTATTCAAAAACTGCGGATATAACATCATCCTGTTCCTGTCGGCGTTGAATTCGGTGCCCAAAGAATACTCCGAAGCGGCCTGCCTCGACGGGGCAAACCGAATGGCGAGGATGACGAAGATCACGCTGCCGCTCATATTCCCGTATTCATTCTTTATCTTGGTGATCTCCATAATAAACTCCTTCAGGTCCTTTCGCGAGGCCTATATGCTGTTTGGCAACTATCCGGACGGTGGCGTTTACATGCTCCAGCATTTCATGAACAACAATTTCGGCAGCCTGAACTACACGCGACTAGCGTGCGGGGCGATCATAATATTCGCGATGATATTCGTCTTCGTGTCCGTGCTGCTGCGGCTTGGAAGCAGGAATGGGGATATTGAACTATGATTATAAAAAGGGGCATGAATGCGAACAAGCCAAAAAAAGCGAACATAGGCAATATTCTTATTTACGCGGCGCTCACGCTGATGGCATTGGTGATGTTGTACCCCATCGTTTTCATCTCCGCAAGCTCTTTCATGAGGCTCACCGAGATACTGAACAACTACGGAAAAATCTATCTGATACCGTACAGGGTGACAATTCAAAATTACTACGATGTGTTTGTCGCTACTCCGGACTATCTGGCGAAATTTTGGATATCGCTTTTCATCACGCTGTCCATATCCGTCGGTCAGCTGGCGGTGTCTTGCCTTGGCGGCTATGGTTTCGCCAAATTCAAGTTCCCCCTGAAAAATTTCTTTTTTTACCTGCTCATTTTGCTCATGATGATGCCCTATCAGGTCATCCTCGTTCCCAATTATATCATGTTGGACAAAATGGGCTTGATAGGTTCGTATGCCTCGGTGGTAATCCCGGGGATGTTTGCCCCATTTGGGATATTTTTACTCAAGCAGGTATATTCGTCCATTCCCGACAGCGTGATCGAAGCCGCCAAAATCGACGGAGCGAACCAAATGCAGATATTAGCCAAAATCATAGTGCCATACGCCAAAAACGGAATCGCTGCGCTGTTTATTTTGTGCTTCATCGACAATTGGAACATGGTCGAACAGCCATTGATATATCTGAAAGACCCGTTCAAATATCCCCTCTCCATATTTTTATCGGTAATAAATAATTACCGGCTGGATCTTGCGTTTGTGTGTTCCATTTTGGCGATGCTGCCCGTGGTGATAATATTTTTGTACCTGAAAGAATCGCTCGTGTATGGTATCGAAAAACTAAATTTCAAATGATAAGATAGCAAAGGAGCGTGCCGCATGAAAATCAAAAAACCTGTCCTGACGGCAATCACTGCGGCTGCCGTATGCATACTCGCGATACTCACGTTTTTTTCGCGCATGATTATGACCTCGGGGCAGGCATCGGTGCAGGCGGTTTCCCCCGAAAGAACCGAAATCTACACATCCAAAGACATAACCGGCGAAGTGCAATACGAAAACACACAACAGATAGTATATGACGTCCCGCTGAAAATCACCGATGTTTTTGCCGGTTCCGGGGACAGCGTGGAAAACGGTGAGGTAATCATGGAGATCGACAACCGCGAACTGGCGATAGAACTGAAGAAAAGGGAACTGGAGGTGATGACAGCGAAAAACAGGCTTGAAGCCTCGGCCGCCGTCGAAGACAAACTGCTCGGTGAATTGCGCCTGCAACTCGAAATAGCGGAGGAAGAACTTGCCCTGTTCACGGAAAGGTACCCCGCAGATGGCAAGATACGCGCCAAAATGTCAGGCACTATATACAGCTTGAACGCCGCGAAAGGGGAAACCATGCCGCCGAATACGGTTCTCGCGAACATATACGATCAAAATTCCCGAGCAAATTTGATTTTTTACCTGACGGAGGATGATGCGAAATATTTCAGCGAGGGTGATTCCGCAATCCTGCGTTTTGCCGAAAAAATCAATTCAGGAGGAAATTCCATGGAAATCGAAGTCAAAAAAAACTCGTCGGTTTCGAGCAAGCAGTTCATCCTGAAAGACAGCCTATACAAATGCACCGTGCCGATACAGAGCGATTTTGTTTGGCAAGGGCAACAAATAGGGCTGCAGATCATAAACAAATCGGACGCATACGACATAGTCATCCCCTCCCAGGCGCTGAACCGCGAAGCTGACGACAGTTTTTATATTTTCATCATCAAACCGCGCGATGGCATTTGGGGGGAGGAATACTACACCGAAAAAGTGAATGTGAACGTGCTATTCGACAATGGGGTAAAAGCCGCCGTATCGGAGACTGTTTTACTGTTGAACGCAAAAGTAGTGGCGCATTCATCGCGGCCGCTTGCGCCGGGCGAGATTGTTGAGTTTAAAATTGGATACTGAAGGTAGATAAGCAAATAAATATGTGTAGGCGGCGTTTTGCCGCCCGCACGATTATGTGATCCCGAGGGAAAAATGCCACGCGGGGGTGTACAACACAGACATAATCATACTGCCTGAACAGCCATGAAAAAAAGATATACATAATGAAGTTCGCAACTCATGTGAAAACATAATCTTTTCTCCGTGCTATAATTAATTCAGAAAGAGAGGTGATTATAAATTGCTTGAATGGGTATATGCAGTACAGAAACTGGTTGATTTTATTGACGATAATGCGGCAAATAATTTATCGCTTGAAGAAATTTCAAAGCGGGTTGGATATTCCCCGTATTATTGTTCAGTACAGTTTCATCGTATTGCGGGAACAACAATCAAAAGCTATATGGCAAAACGGCGTTTATATATGGCGACGGTCGCTGTACGCGATACTGATGAGCGCTTAATTGACATAGCCATTGAGTACGGATATTTCGGACAGAACTCCCTGACGAGGGCGTTCAAAGATATCTACGGATGTACACCGGCGGTATATAGAAAGAATCCGATTCCTATTCCCGTATCCATGAATAAAATTTATATCTCTCTTGAAAATTATATTAAAAGAGGAGAAAATCAAATGGCAAATAAATCAATACCGGGCAGTTACGCTATGGAACTGAAAAAAATCGAGGACAACAAGCACCTTATAGGCATGGTGTCGGTTGACGAAATACTGCGTTTCGGTTATGAAATCGGATTGAACGAGAACAGCAAGGTTCTTGACTTGACATACGGTTACGGCACGATATTAAAAGTATGGAGCGAAGCCTTCGGAATATCGGGCGTGGTTGTTGAAAGGTCGCAAAGATTCGCCGATGCAGGCAGGGAACGGTTAAAACAAGCAGGGGTAAACGATAAAATAAAAATCGTCTGCGAAGACAAGCGTAAATATGCCGACACAGAAAAATATGATTTGGTAATCTGTACGGTTGGAGCGCAAATACCTTCGGGCA
>WQXD01000256.1 GCA_009785015.1 Oscillospiraceae bacterium
CAGGGTGGCGGTGGTTGTGCCGTCCCCGGCGGCGTCGTTTGTCTTGGTGGCGACTTCTTTTACGAGCTGCGCGCCCATATTCTCAAAAGCGCATTCGAGCTCTATCTCCTTGGCTATCGTGACGCCGTCGTTTGTTATGAGCGGCGAGCCGTATTTTTTGTCGAGCACGACATTTCTGCCCTTCGGGCCGAGCGTTATTTTGATGGTGTCGGCGAGTTTATCGACGCCGACCATGAGGGCGTTTCTCGCGTCTATGCCGTTTTTTATTTCCTTTGCCATGAGTTTATATACCTCCGTTTTATTTTATTTAATTTAAATTACTCTACAACTGCCAAAATATCGCTCTGCCTGACAATTACGAATTCTTCTTCGTCTATTTTTATCTCCGTGCCCGAATATTTGTTTGTGACCACCTTGTCGCCCGCCTTCACCGTCATGACCACGTCCTTGCCTTCTACGACCCCGCCCGGGCCGACTTCGACGACTTCGGCGATCTGCGGTTTTTCCTTCGCCGAACCCGTGAGAATAATGCCGCTTTTTGTCTTTTCCTCGGCGTCCGCCATTTTGAGGATAACCCTGTCCGCCAATGGTTTGAGTTTCATGATTTTCTGTTCCTCCTTAAAGTATTTATTGTTTTTTTATCAACTTTCGGCACTCCTATGTGCCGAGTGCTAACAACAATGACTATTTTACCGCATCGGCAAAAAAAAATCAATACATAAAAGCCATATTTAACACTTTTTTAACAATTTGGTTTATCAATCATAAGTATCAAGTGTTAAAATACTCATATGCCATCACAAACGGGAGGAATTTAGATGATGAACCAGAACCGGAGCGGGTATAGCCGGCAGAGCCCGTACAACTTCACGGGCCCGCAAAAAAGGCCTCCCGCAAGGCGCAGGCCGCGCAAAAAGAGGAGTCTCGCCAAATACGGCTTCCGTATAATTTTGTTTTTTGTATTTTTCGCGCTTGTGGGATCCTTGTCGGCGGGTTTGTTTTTTTTGTCGCTCACCGGAGGCAGACACCCCGGCGACATAGTGTACGAAATCAAGATGACCGAAATAAAAAACGAAAAACCGACCGAGGTTTCTTCGCTTGTGCAGCTCTCCCGCGAGACTGGCTTTTTCGGCGGGCAGTACTATTTCCCCATAAACAAGATTATGGAGAACATGGGATTTGTGGTGGTCGGCGACAAAAGCGAGCTGAGTTTTTTCAGGAAGGAATCCGACGAGTACGTAAAATTCATCACGGGTTCGGCGGCAGCGTATATAAACGGCGAAAAGTACCGGCTGCCCGGCCCCGCTTTCATCGACGGCGACGACAACATATGCGTGCCCCTTGAGTTTTTGGAAAACCGGTTCCAAAACCTGCGTTTTGCGTGGGACGGCGGCAAAAACAAAATAACGCTCGACGTGGGCGAAGTGGGGGAATACTGCTTTGAGATACACAAGGCCGAAGCCCTGCCCCCCGTCGAGGAATCCCCGGAGTTCGGCAGCCTGCCGGTGGAATTTAAAACGGATTTATCGGCGTATGAAAAGTATTTCAACCCTCCGGCAAACGACAAGGACCGGTATCTGGTTTTGATAAACGCTTCAAACCCGCTTGAAAACCCGGATTATGTCCCGCCGGATCTGACAAATCTGGCCGACACAAGGCAGGACGGCCGCGCCGTCCAGCAGCTGGGGCTGTATCCCGCGATGGCCTTGGAGGCGTTTCTTGCCGAAGCGCGGGCAAACGGGTTTTCCGGGATCACCGTGACCAGCGCCTACCGCAGCTATGACTATCAGGCGCAGCTGTTCGCGGAGGAGACGGCGAGGGCGGGGAGCGAGGAGGCGGCGGCGGTTTCGGTGGCGCGCCCGGGCCAGAGCGAGCACCAGAGCGGGCTGGGGGTGGACATGCACAACCACAGCGCCGCCAACCAGGATTTCGGCAGCACGCCCGACGGGATCTGGCTCGCCGAAAACGCGCGCCATTTCGGCTTTATTCTGCGCTACCCGAAGGACAAAACGGAGATAACCGGGATAAAATACGAGCCCTGGCATTTCCGCTATGTGGGCCGCCGCGCCGCCTCGGTCATGTACGAGAAAAATCTGTGCCTTGAAGAGTATCTGGGCTAAGAGATCCCGAAGCTCTCTAAGGTCTTTTGTATCGCGGCGTTCACTTTGTCGGCGTTCTTTTCAAAGACCGAGGTTATGGGCGTGGCCTTTATCGCCGCGTCCTGATATGTGTTTGTGACGTTGTTCCAGCTGTACGCGTCCGCAATGCCGAAGACGCGGCTGCCCCTGATCACATTGAGCATGTCCACGCTCTCGTCGTCGCGGAAAAATTTGCCGATATACGACACTTCGTAGTACGCCGGTATGATGGTGTGCGCGCTGAGCATCCCCAGCGCGTCGAGGGCGGCCGACGTTCTCGGCAGGTCTTTGTTGGTCACCGGTATGCAGGTCACCGTAGCCTGCCCCAGCACATAGGAGTAATACTGGCTTTGGGCCGCGTCGTACTTCGGATGCGGCAGAATGCCGAAATCGCTTTCCATCTGCCTGAACCTTCTCGTGTGGGCTAATATTTCGGGGCAGAAAAGCGCGTCACCGTCCAAGAAATTATATGTGGCGTGCTTGTCGGAAGGCAGCCCCTTTATATTCAGGTATATATTCATGGTATAGCCCGGGGTCTGCATCATGTCGATTATTTTGCCGTAGACGTCAAAGAAGCGCTCGCCCGCCTGCCCGTAGACGGGCAGCCCGTCGGAGTCGCGGGTTATGAGGTTTTCGCCGCCGGCTATCAGTATCCCCGTGTAGTGCTGCGTGTGGGTCACCTGCCCCCAGCGGTCCGCGGCGGTCCAGGCCCCGTCGCCGTCGAGGTCCAGGGCCGCCGCCTTCTGGTATTCCATCATGGCGTCAAAAGTCCATTTTCCCTCCCGCACGAGGTCATAGGGCATATTCAGCCCCAGATCCTGCGTCATCGCCTTGTTGAAATACAAAACCCAGGTGGCGTCGTCGGTTAAAAGGTTGTAGTCCCCTGTCATAAAATACAAATGCTGCTTTATCGAATAGTCGCGTATCGAGCTCGAGTCCCACCAGGGCTTGTCTATCTGCAGCCCCGGCATATCGCGCAAGTTGACAAAATACCCCTCCGCGGCCAAGGGGCCGATATTCCAGGACTGCACGATCATGACGTCGTAGTCGTCGACGCCGGAGCCTATCATCTTTTTTAGTACGGACGGGGCGTCGTTGCCGATTCGCGCGTATTCCGCGATTTTCATATTCAGCCTGTCTTCGATTATCGTGTTGCGTATGTAAAACGCGTCGTTGACCGGCTCGCCGTTTTGCTCCTCCACGTATTCCATATGCATATTCCCGAAATCCCAGTCCCAGACCTGGTCGGTGAAGAACCGTATCTCATAGCCATCTAAGTTCTGTTCCGGCACAAGCGTCATGAGATCGACTTTGCCCGTGCTTTCATCCGGGGCTTCGCCGCTCTCTTTGGTGGCGGCGTCGGTTGTGCCGCCGGTTTCGCCGGTTGTCGCCTCGCCGCAGGCGACGGCCGCCGCGGCCACGGCGGCTAAAAGCGCGAGCAGAAATATTTTTTTTGCGATTTTCATTTTTTTGACCTCTTGTTTCTAAAATTTGATTTCAACATTATATATGCTCTATTATATAACAGAGCGGCGGATATGTCAACTTTAATTTGTCGATGAAAAAAGAAAAAATAACGGGAATTGGAAAAAATAACCATTGACAAACCGTTTTGAATTTGGTATCATAATTCACAGGCCGTGAGAGCGTTTGGTTTTCATTTTCAAAAACCGAACCAAATGTTACACTAATGTTACAAAGCCGAAAATTTCGTTGTAAATCGCTTTAGTTGGGTGTATAATGTAGACTGGCGAAGAGTGAAAAAACAAACAATTTTCAAGATTGTTTTTTGATTTCGGCTTTTTGATTTTCCCACCAAATTGCGTAAAAAATTTAAAATAAAGATAATAAGGAGAAACAAAGTTATGAAAATTCCCACAAGCAAGACAAAAATGGCCAAGCGGTTAAAGTCCCTGCTTCTGGTACTGGCCATGATTGTGACGATGCTGCCATTCGGATTCATGTCCGTGAGCGCGGCACCCATAACCAACAGTTCCGTAGCCGACGCAGTCAGTGCGACCGACCCTAATACCCTTGCCATTCTTCTGGCAGGCAACCAAAATGTTTTCGGAACTGTAAGTGTAGCGGAATTGAGAGCAAATTTCCCGAAATTTACGTATTTAACGCTGAATGGTACAAATGTTACCGATGTAGTAAACCCGGCGGGATCGGGTGTAACGGTGGACATAGACTCAATTGCGACGCCTGATATTTTTGGCAGCTATGTGCCCTCTACACCCAATGCGGCCGGAGCCAACGCTGCGTTCGCGCAGGGCGCCGGTGACCTTGATTTTGAAACCTTGATTCGCGAAGCGGTCAGAATCCAAAGTAGCAACGCCTCCCTTTCCCCCAGGGCTATCCCGTCCGGGATGTTTAAACTCAATGCCGGTAAGGTAACGGTTTGGGCAGATGCAACGACTTCCAAGACTTACAACGGCAGCGCCGGAACCAGTATTCCCGCCGCCGATCTTGTAGCTCTCGGAAACGGAGTCTACAGAGTGGATTTGGAATTTGAGATGAACTTTGACAACAGCCCGACAACAGCCGGAAGGTTGTATATGATAGACCAAATTAAGTTGCAGATAAAGACGGAAAGTTACGAAATCGAGCCGAAGCTGGGTGGGACTGTTTATGACGGCGGTATCACAAACTTCGTTTTGAGACGTAAGGATGCGGACGGCAAGTACATTCCGTTGGAAGCTCTGAGCTCATACGAGATTGAACTGCAGGTTTATGGCGGCGGGCCTATTCCGGGTTTTGATCCGAATATCAATATGGCGTCCGACAATATGAGCATGGTGATCTCGATAGCGGCCGATCCCAGTAATATGCAAATCGGTATGAGCAACACTTTGGTTGTTTTCAAAAAAGGCAATCCGCGCGTTGAGCTTGCCCAAGCGGAAGTTATAAGGGCGGTCAACGGAGAGTTGTTAAGCCTTCAATTGGTTGAATACGCCGGAAAAGACGTAAGGGTTCCGCTCGGTCCGCCCAGTTCGCCTTTTGGAAGCGGCACGAGGATTTATGTCAAGGGCGGCACCGCTCTTTCTTCCGCTGTATCAATCACACAGATTGACGGATATAATATGTCAACGATGTATCTTCTCTACGGAGAGGATGCTTTTGGCTCGGGTTATGTTTCGGTTAATTACGAACATCAGGTAAAAATATCCTATGTGCCAACGGATGTGGAAGACGACATTTTAGTTGAGCTGGTATCGGTTGTAAGGCCCAACAGCGTCGATCCCAATGACTTGATTCTTGCCATTGTGGTTACGGCC
>WQXD01000257.1 GCA_009785015.1 Oscillospiraceae bacterium
CTGGGCAGCGCGCCCGTCTCTTCGAATGAGCGCGCGAAATACTGCGCGACGTCGTTTTTTACCCCCATGGCGGCGAAGATTATCGCATAATCCGAACCCTCCACGTTCGCCTGCCGGACGATTTGCGCGGCGAGTTCGTTGTGGCTCATCCCGGAACCGGAAAATATGGGAAGTTTCTGCCCTTTTATCAGCGTCGCCAGCCCGTCGATCGAAGATATGCCGGTCCGGATATAATCCTTCGGGTAATCCCGGGATACGGGGTTTATCGCGCTTCCGTTTATATCGAGCCTCGCCTCGGCGAATATATCCCCGTAGCCGTCGGCGGGACGGCCCACGCCGTCGAAAATCCTGCCGAGTATGTCGCGGCTCACGGCGAGCTCCATGGTGCGGCCCATCGGCCTTGTACGCGTGTTGCCCAGCGACAGCTCCCCGGTGCCTTCGAACACCTGGATGACCGCTTTGTTTCCCTCAATCTGTATTATCCTTCCGAGGCGCTTGTTTTTGCCGCTTGTTATCTCCACGAGCTCCTCGTAACAGCAGCCGTTCTCCAGCCCGTCGATGACGACGAGCGGCCCGTTTATCTGAGATAACCCGATGTATTCGATGTTGTTTTTGTTTTTTATCATTGGATGTACTTGTCCTCGATTTCTTTTATCTTCGCTTCGAGGCTGTCCCAAAGTTCGCCGTATTTTTCCGGCTGGCTTTGTATCTCGTATTTTGAGCGGATGAGCGCGTCAAAGGCCCCGCTTTCCTTCAACTGGGATATGGGCACCGAGCGCGATATCAGCTCTTTTGCCCTGTCATACAGTTTTATTATCGTCTTCAGCATGAGATACTGTTTTTGTATGGGCGCGTAGGCGTCATTGGGGTTGGTGGCGTTCTGCTGCAAAAATCCCGAGCGTATCACCCTCGCGGTCTCCAAGATCAGTTTCTGGTCGTCGGCGAGCAGATCGCTGCCGATCAGCTTGACTATTTCCATGAGCCGGGCTTCTTCGCCCAGTATGTTTTTCAGCCTCGCGCGGAGTTTTCCGAATTCCGGATTTACATTTTTAAAAAACCAGCCGTCCAATTCCCCGATATACTCGCTGTAACTCGAATTCCAGTTTATGGCGGGGTAATGCCGCGCATACGCCAGGGATTTTTCGAGGGCCCAGAAGCAGCGTATAAACCTCTTGGTGTTTTGGGTGACGGGTTCCGAAAAATCGTTTCCCTGAGGGGACACCGCCCCGATTATCGTCAGCGAGCCCACCCGGCCGCCCAGCGTGCCGACGATGCCGCTCCTTTCGTAAAAAGCGGCGAGCCGCGAGGGCAGATAGGCGGGAAACCCCTCTTCGGCGGGCATTTCCTCGAGCCTTCCCGAAATTTCTCTCAGGGCTTCCGCCCACCGGGACGTGGAATCGGCCATAATCGCGACGTGATAGCCCATGTCGCGGTAATATTCGGCGATCGTTATGCCCGTGTAAATCGAGGCTTCCCTCGCCGCGACCGGCATGTTCGAGGTGTTCGCGATCAAAACGGTGCGCTCAAGCATGCTTTTTTTGGTTTTCGGGTCTATGAGTTCCGAAAATTCCTCGAGTACCTGGGTCATCTCGTTGCCCCTCTCGCCGCAGCCCACATAGATTATGATATCTGCGTCGCTCCATTTGGCGAGCTGGTGCTGGAGCATCGTCTTGCCCGTGCCGAAGCCCCCCGGAATCGCGGCGGCGCCGCCTTTGGCTATCGGAAAAAGGGTGTCTATTATCCTCTGGCCGGTGATCAGCGGCGTGTCGGGGGCGAGCCTTTCCTTTACGGGGCGGGGTTTTCTTATCGGCCATCTTTGGGCCAGGGCGACCCCGGCGGTTTCGCCCGATTCGGTAATCACCCGCAAAATTTCGTCGGTTACGCGGTAGGGCCCGCTTGGCAGGGCCGACTGCACCCTTCCCGATATTCCGTAAGGGATCATGAAGCGGTGCTCCACGATTGTGGTTTCGCCGCATTTCGCGTATATGTCCCCCGCTTTTACCAAATCCCCCTCTTTCGGCAAAACCGTGATGTCCCATTTTTTTTCGCAGTCTATTCCGGGTATGTCCAATCCGGGCGCGATATAGCACCCCGATATATCTTCGATGGTTCTCAGCGGGCGCTGTATTCCGTCGTAGATATTATTGAGCATTCCCGGCCCCAAAATGACGCGTATCGGATGGCCTGTCGGTTCCACGGGTTCGCCGCAGCGGAGCCCCGTGGTGTTTTCGTAGACCTGTATCGTCGTTTTTTGTTCGGAAATACTTATGACTTCGCCGATCAGCCTTTTTTCGCCGACGAATACCATCTCGCCCATTCCCAGTTCCGTGCGGCCCAAAACGGTGGCCACGGGCCCGTTTATGCCGTATATTGCAAGTTCGCCGCCCACAACAAATCCCCCCTTTTTCTTAGTTGTTTATCGAGGTAAAATGGGGGCTTATAATGGAATTCAGAAGCTCTTTCGCGCGCTCGGTCTTCTCGTCGAAGACGTCGTTTATCAATATGTTTTTCGCGCGGTCAAAAAACCGCAGGCCTCCGGTTTTTATCGTTTCGTCTTCCATGAACTCGGCGCTGTCCGGCCCGAAACTCTTTTCAAGCTCGGCTTTTACTTTTTTTGTCATTATTTCCCCGTCTTCGCGCATATAGAATACGGCGAGGTCCGTTTTGTTTTTTTCCATGACATTTTTACAGCATTGCAGCAAATAGTCCCCGTAGGCCCCGGATTTTTTGAAAATCTCGAGTTTTTTCCGCACTGCTTCGAATATCTTGGACGAGAGCTCTCCGCCGTATTTAAAATACTCCTGCCTCGCCTTTATATTGGCTTTTGAGATTTCCAAGCTTTTTTTCCTTTTCATTTTTTCCGTCTCCTGCAGGATATATTCCCGCGAGCCGGCTAAGATTTTTTCCTTGCCTTCCTTTGTTTTCTCATGGAGCTCCGTTTTTGTCTGCTGTCTGATCTGATTGCATATCTGTTTCGCGTCGCTTTTTACTTCATCGGCGAAATTTTTTAATTTCCCTTCGCTGCTCAAAGCCATTTGTTATTTCCCCCCTTCGCCGCCTAAATTTTAAGCCCTATCGATTTTTTGATATAATCCGTGATCGATGTTTTCGAGCGCCCGGAACGGTGCCTGTCCGGTATCTCCAAAAACAGGGGGAGTTTGCATTCGAGCATGAGATTGTTGACATACTCGCCGCAAACGGCCCGCAGTTTCTCGGTTATCAGTATGATGCCCACATCCTCGGATTTTATCAGTTCTTTTATTTTTTCCTCTACTTCGTGTTTTTGGTGGAGAATCGCCCCGTCGACGCCCGCGAGCCTCATGCCCGCCCAGGTGTCGCTGTTGTCGCTCAATACAAACATTTTCACAAAAAATTTCCCCGTTTTACAGTTTCGCCAATATTTGCAGGGATATGATGAGCCCGTAGAGCGCCACGCCCTCGGCGAGCGCCACAAATATGAGCGCCTGACCGAAAACTTTGGGGTTTTCCGAAATCGCCCCGATCGCCGCGGCCCCCGAAGAGGCGACTGCGATCCCCCCGCCGAGCCCGCTCATCCCCGTGGCGAGCGCCGCGGCGAGCATGCCCAGCCCCGCGCCCATGCTCACGGGAGCGGCCTGCTCCGTTTCTTCGCCGGCGGCGGGCTCTGCGGGATTGTCGGCGGCGAGCGCCACCGAACCCGCGGACACGACAAAAATCAAAAAGCAAAGCGAAAATACCGAAACGATGTTTGCGACGAGAAGCGCCTTTTTGAGACTGACCTTCCAAAAAACTTTTCTCCCCGCCAGAATCAGGGGCAAAAACGCGGCCCCGAACAAAACGGCGATAAATACGCCAGAAAATATGCTCATATGAATCCCTTCCTTATAATTGATTTTTAATTTTTCAGCGAAAATTCATCGGAGGCAAACGTCCGGCCCCCGCCGGAAAAAAATCTGCCGAATATTTCATAGTACTGCAGCCTTAAGCACTGTATGCCCACAATCAGCCCTTCGAGCCCGATCACGATTATGTTGCCGACCACGATCACTGCCGGGTTTTTGCCGCCGGAGCCCTGGGCCAATAACATCACCACGTTCATCATGCCCACATGGTTTAAGGCAAATGCCCCCACTCTGATAAACGAAACGGTGTTGGTGAGAAAGGACAGGACAATCTCAAAAAGCTCAAAAAGGCCCGTCACGAAAAATTCCCCCGGATTTTGCGGGACTATTTTGGCCCTATGCGTGATCAGGTTGGACAGGGGCTCTTTTAAGTATATGAGAAGCGCGCAGAACACCGCCAGCAGGACAAGCAGCGCGGCGGAAACGCCGAGCGGCAGAAATTTCATCGTGACAAGCGCCGCGACGATCACCGACCAGTAAAAAATCAGCCCCGCGAGCCCGTTCTGGGAAAAGAGCGCCTTTTCGATATTTTTTTGTTTTATCCCGTTGATTATGTTGATCAGCGCCGCCCCGCTCACGGCGGCCGCCCCGAGCCCGACGGCGGCGATCAAAACCGTGTTTATATGGTCGAGCGGGTTGTATCCCGAAATTATATCCTCAAGGCCGAACACCGACCCGAACACGCACCCGAAGAAAGCCGACGACAGGCCCAGAACACAGGCGATTCTGCCCAAGTTCACGCCCCCGAACCTCCAGACCAGAAACCCGGCCAGGGAGATGACCAGCCCCTGGCCCAAATCGCCGAACATGATCCCGAAAAACAGTATATACGTCAAAGCCAGAAACGGGGTCGGATCCACTTCGTTGTACTGGGGCAGGCCGTACATGGTGACAAACTGTTCGAACGGCCGGAACAAAAAGAAATTTGAAAGCAGAGTGGGAGGGGTTATATACGGCACGTCGGCGGGCGAATTTACCGGGCATTCCACCGTGGGAAATTTCCCCAGTTCTTTGGAAAACTCAACTACATGGGATTCGGGGAGCCAAACCACCAGATGAAAACCGGCGCTCGTCTGCGCGGTCTTTTTTTTCAGCTCGTATATGTCAAAAAGCAGGCGGGACTTTTCGTAACAGTCCTCCAAAAGCCCGTTCGCCTCGGACACGAGCCCGGCGAGCTCGGCCTTTTTTTGGCTCACCTTTTCTTTTTGCGATTCTATTTCCCCCGTGAGTTCGCCTCGCGCGCGCTCCGGGGTTCCGTGGGCTTTTTCGGATATCCTCACCCTCTCGAAATGCAGTATCGAAAACATCGAGTCCACTTTTTCGCTCTTGGTGCGCGGGGCGAAATATATCCCCCAGACGTCGTTTTTTTCTATGGAGGAGGGTATAAAGAACACGTCGTCGGTATCCGCCACCCCGTACAGCGCTATGGAGTCATAGGCCTCGCGGGGCATATGGCCGAAACGGAATTTGACAAACTCAAAGCCGAAAAGCGCGTCCAAGTCCGCGGATATGTCGCCCACATGATCCA
>WQXD01000258.1 GCA_009785015.1 Oscillospiraceae bacterium
CGCACTGATCCAAAAACTGCGCCATCGTGTGGATTTTGATCACAGGCTTGCCGCCTATATGCAAATAGGAGGGATGCTTCATGTATTTTGCGAAAGTACGGCACGCATTTGCCCATTGGGTTTCGTCTGTTATGCCGAAGGGCGCGTGGTTGCAGTATTCTATGCAAAAGCGCATGCGCCGCGAAAAGGGCGACGCGACAAAGTGGCCGACGCCCGCGTTGAGATATTTCGCGTGCAGCGGGTCGACGCCCGCGGTGCTTTCCACGGGGTACCACAGCATCTGGAAGAAATCCACGCCGTGCCCCGAAGCGGCGGCGATCTCTTTGTCCATCGTCTCCTGGGTTATATATTCGCCGAGCACCGGGACGCGGCCCGGGTAAATTTCGCGCCAGTCTCCGCCGCCGACATTGTATTTATTCGGCCACTCCGGCCACCAGCCCGAAAAGTACGAAGTGCCGATTAAATATTCTTTGCTGTTATTGCCGGATATCATAAAAACCTCCTTGATATATTTAAAAATAAATTTTCTGCCGCAATGTAATGATATCACATCGGGCCGCATATTGGCAATACGATATTTTGAACCTTTTTTTTTGCTTTCTGTTAATTTTTTGAGAACAAATCTCAAAACGCCCATAATATGCCCATGGTTATGGTATAATATATACATGTATTTTAAAAAAGTAATTATTTGGAGAAAAAATGGAAAAGATGGAAAAGATGGAAAACAGCGAATTGGACTGGCTCGAGCTTTATGACACCTGTTTTAACTGCGAGAAGTGCGAATTGCACAAAACCCGCAATAAAATGGTTTTCGGCAAAGGCTCGCATGAGGCGAAAATCATGTTTGTGGGAGAAGCCCCGGGTGAATCCGAAGACCGCGAAGGGCTGCCGTTTGTGGGCAGGGCGGGAAAACTGCTGGATTTGTACATGGGTTATGTGGAACTTTCGCTCGAAGATGTGTATATAGCGAATATTTTAAAGTGCCGCCCCCCGCAAAACCGCGACCCCGATCCCGCAGAGCAGGACAGCTGCATCGATTACCTGCGGCTGCAGACAAAGCTCATAGACCCGAAAATCATCGTATGCTTGGGCAGGATCGCCGCCATGCGGATAATAAAGACCGAGTTCAAAATAACGGCGGAGCACGGCGCGTGGTTCAAAAAAGGCGACATATACATGACCGCCGTCTACCACCCTTCGGCGCTGCTCCGCGACCCATCCAAAAAAGCGGACGCGCTCGCCGATTTCAAGGAAATACGAAAAAAAGCCGCGGAGCTCGGTATTTTATAGCGCTTTTTTTGTAAACTTTTTTACGGCGCAAAAAAACGATAAAAAACATCTTGCAATTGCGGCCAAAATGCTGTATAATGGAAATGTTGCGTATAAATTTATAAATACAGGCAAAAATTAACGGATTAACGGAGGAACAATATCAATGGCAAATACTAAAGACATAAGAAACGTCTGCTTTTTGGGTCATGGCGACAGCGGCAAAACCTCGCTTGCCGAGGCTGTGCTGTTTTTCACGAAAAATTCCGAGAGGCAAGGCAAGGTGACCGACGGCAACACCGCAAGCGACTATGACCCCGAAGAAATCAAGCGCGGTTTTTCATTGCAGTCTTCGCTGCTCTCGTTCAGCTGGAAAAACGCCAAAATCAACCTGATCGACGCCCCGGGCTTTTTTGACTTTGCAGGAGAGGCAAAACAGGCCGCCCGGGTTTCCGACTGCGCGCTTATTGTGATAAATGCCAAATCGGGCGTCGACGTGGGAACGGAATTCGGTGTGGAATACTCCGTTGAGGCCGGCATCCCCAAAGTGCTTTTCGTAAACAAGCTCGACGACGAAAACGTGAAGTTCGACGAGATTTTCGACGAGGCGAAAGAAAAATTCGGGACTGCTGTATGCCCCGTTTTTATCCCGTTTGTCAAAGAGGGAAAAACTTCGGGATATGTGGATCTGATCAAATCGCAATATTTGATCCCCGAAAAGGGCGGCGAAATGAAGCCCGCCCAGATACCCGCCGATTTTGAGGCGAAAGCGGCGGATTACAGGCATATGCTGTTTGAATCCCTGGCTGAGACGAGCGACGAGTTGATGGAAAAATATTTCAACGAAGAGGAATTCTCAGACGAGGAGATCGAGAGCGCCTTCAACACCGGCATAAAACACGGCAGCATAATTCCCGTTTTTTCGGGTTCCGCCGCCACTTTGGCGGGAGTGGAATACTTAGTTGACAGCATTGTAAAATATTTCCCCGATCCGCTCGACAGGACGAACGAAAAAATTTACAAGGGAGAGCCCGACGAGAACGGCAAGAGAGAACTCGCCGAGGTCAAAATCGAGGAAGCGGGCAGCCCCGCCATATTCGTGTTCAAAACGGTCGCCGACCAGTTCGGCAAAATGTCCTATTTCAAAGTGATGAACGGCACGCTGAAAAGGGATATGGCATTAAAGAACGCGTCAAGTTCACAGAGCGAAAAATTCGCGCACATATATTCGCTCAGGGGCAAAAAGCAAACCGAAGTGGAAGAACTCATATGCGGCGATATCGGAGTCACGTTGAAACTCGTCGCCACCAACACAAACGACACCCTTTCCGCCTCGGGCAATCTGGAATATGCGAAGATAATATTCCCCGAGCCGTTTCTGACATATGCGATCATCCCCAAGGCGAAAGGCGACGAGGACAAAATCTCGACGAATATAAACAAGCTTTTGGAAGAGGACATGACAATAAGATACGAGAACAACTCGGAAACCCGCCAGATACTGCTTTCGGGGCTGGGCGAAATGCACATAGACGTGATAACCTCGAAGCTCAAAAACCGCTACGGCGTATCGGTGGAGTTCTCCATACCGAGAGTGGCCTACAGGGAGACAATCAAGAAAAAAATCGAAGCCGACGGGAAGCACAAAAAGCAGTCGGGCGGCCACGGGCAGTACGGCCATGTCAAAATCGCCTTCGAGCCCTGCGACGAAAACCCCGGGCTTACATTTACCGAGAGCATATTTGGCGGTTCCGTGCCGAAAAACTACCACCCCGCAGTCGAAAAGGGACTGCTGGACTGCATGAACAGGGGAGTGCTCGCCGGATTCCCCGCGGTGAATATAAAGGCCAACTTGTACGACGGCTCATATCACGACGTGGATTCCAACGAACTGTCTTTCCGGCTCGCGGCAAGGCTCGCGTTTTTGCAGCTCACGGGGGCCTCGCCGGTTATTTTGGAGCCGATCGGAGAGCTTTTCGTGACTGTGCCCGACACGGTCGTGGGCAGCGCGATGGGCGATTTGAGCAAGCGCAGGGGCAGAGTGCTCGGCCAGAGCGCGCACGAGCACAAAAAAGCCTACACCACCATCGACGCCGAAGTGCCCATGAGCGAGATGCAGACCTATTCGATACAGCTCCGCGCCATGAGCCAGGGGCGCGGCTCATATGAATTCAGATTTGTGAGATATGAGGAGCTCCCCGCCGCGCTTTCGCCGAAAGTCATAGAAGAAGCGAAGAAATATCTGGCTGAGGAAGAAGAATAATTTATGGTTTGGCCGCGTCCACAATCGCGGCGAAGTCTTTGGCGTTGAGCGAAGCCCCGCCGATCAGGCCGCCGTCCACATTCGGTTTCGAGAGCAGGGCGGCGGCGTTTTCCGCGTTCATCGAGCCGCCGTACTGTATTGTGGCGGACTGGGCGATCTGCTCGCTGTATAAGTTTGCCAATATGCCGCGGATGAACCCGTTTACGCTGTCGGCGTCGTCGGCGGTCGCGTTTTTCCCCGTGCCGATCGCCCATACTGGTTCATAGGCTATTATCACGTTTTGCATTTGCTCCGGCGTTATTTCATGCAGGGCCACCTTTGTCTGAAGCGACACGACTTCCGTGGTTATGCCGAGTTCCTTCTCCTTTAGCAGCTCGCCTACGCAGACTATGGCTTTTAAGCCCGCTGCGAGGATTGTTTTGAGCCTTTTGTTCACCGAGTCGTTTATTTCGCCGAAAAACTGGCGGCGTTCGCTGTGGCCTATGATGACGTACCCGACGCCGTACTCTTTGAGCATATTCACGGAAGTTTCGCCCGTAAAAGCGCCTTTCAGCGCCCAGTGGGCGTTCTGCGCCCCGAGTTTTATATTCGAGCCCGAGAGCGCCGCGGAGACGGAGGCGATATCGACGTCGGGCACGCACACGACAATCTCGCAGTGGTCTTTGTCTTTCAGCAAAGTTTTCAGCTCGGTTACAAATCCGGCGCTTTCTTTTGGGGTCATGTTCATTTTCCAGTTGCCCGCAATCACGGTTTTTCTGTTGGTATCCATGTGGTTTTTCATCCCTTCATTATTGGTTGTTGCATATATTGTTATACCGAGAGTATATCATAAATAACCTGCAAAAGTCAAGGCAAAGCGGAAAAATTTTTCCGGCGTTATTTTAAAATCAATAAAATTCGGGAGGTTTTTATTTATGTTGTTTAAGCAAAAACTTTTTATTCCGGCGATTGCCGCCGTTTTGACGCTGACTTTTATATTATCCGCCTGCAGCGCGCCGGAAAACGAAACCACCGGTAACATAACAGAAAGTTCACGGGAAACACCGCAGGAAACAACCCCGGAGCCCGGGCCAAACCTGCCCGAAAAAAACATGAATTACAAAGAAATGAAAATACTCACATCGGACTGGTGGGGTTACGAGCCCATGAACATGGTCGATATATCTCCGGATCAATATGACGGGGATCTGATAAATGACGTCGCCTACGAAAGAAAAATGAAAATAGAACAGCTGTACACCATGACGGTCAAGACAATAGACATGACTTTGCAAAACTCTTTCGAGAGCCTCCGCACTTCCATAATGGCGGATGACAACGCGTATGACATAGCCTTTATAAGGGGCTGGAATGTGGCCGGTTTGCTTTCCGGCAACAATTATCTTTTGGACCTTTCGGCTTTGCCCTATGTAAATTTTGATATGCCGTGGTGGAAAAAAGACGCCTACGACGCTTTTGCGATAAACGGCAAGCATTTCGGCGTCACCGGGGCGATGTCCACAAACGATATGATGCTGATCATGGGAACCTGCTTCAACAAAAACATGGTCAAAGATTACGGGCTCGAGAGTCCGTACGCCCTTTTTGAAACCGGCGACTGGACGCTTGACAAAATGGCGGAAATGTCAAAAGCCGTCGCCAAAGATTTGGACGGCGACGGAAAAATGACCAAAGACGACCTTTGGGGAATCAATTACACTTATGAAACCGCCGTCGGCATGGTGAATACCGCGGGGGTGAAAATAGCGGAACTGAACGGCGAGGGGATACCCGTCATAACGATAAATACCGAAACGGCGATCGGGCGCATGCAGAATATATTTGAAAAATTGCTGGATGAATC
>WQXD01000259.1 GCA_009785015.1 Oscillospiraceae bacterium
GCTCGGATGATTGCCGTGCGACAGCAATGCGACTAAATCGCTGTCATTTTTCACATAATCTTTGAATCTCATAAAAGCGTCCGCAAGCCCGACGCCGTGCTTTTCGGCAAGCATTCGCACCTGCGCCGCATGAGCCTCCAGCTTTCGCCAATTTTCGTCCTGCGCGTAATATGCGTTGTCCCAGCTTGGAGTGAGCAATATGACTTTTACATTGCGCGAGACAGCTTTTTCTATCATGCCCTCCCACGCCGCTCTTGCCGCGTCTTCGCCGATTCCCCTGTCGTTCAGCGAATAATCTATTGTTACGACGGACGGATTATGGTTCAGCACTTCCGGCTCAAACCGTTTTGCCCCGTCGGCGGAATGTTCTCCGCCGATTGCCGTGACTATCACGTTTATCACGGCGAACGGAAAACGCTCTTTCAGAATCCTGTGGAGAAGATGCGGGTAGGACTCGAACGCATTGACAAACGGCGTGGCGAAATACCCCGCCGGAACGCTGTGTCCGTGGCAGATTATGTTTATCGTTTTGTTAGCGGGCCAATGTTTCGCCAGTTCATCGGTCACCGGGTTGAGGTAATCTATATAATTTGCGGATTTCATAAATAATATCCTCCTGAGTTTACTATAGACAAATTGAAACTCCCAATGCCAAAAGGCAGCGGTTTTACTATAGTATATTATATTTTGTATGAAAAGTCAAGAGTAGATAATAGCCTTTTATATTTTTATATATTATTTTAAAAAATTTCATAGAAATTTGGCATTTTTTGGTGTATAATATTATACAGATGCCGAAAACGTAAGGGAGTCAAAAACAAATGAACATAATTTTTATACTGATGGACGATATGGGTTACAAAGATTTGTCATGCTACGGGAGCGGTTTTTATGAAACGCCGAATCTCGACAAACTCGCCAAAGAGGGCATGATGTTCACAGACGCTTATGCGGCATGTCCGGTCTGTTCTCCGACAAGAGCAAGTATAATGTCGGGCAAATACCCTGCGAGAGTCGGCGTGACCGACTGGATTGGCGCAAATGCCAGAGGCAGGCTGATTGACGCGCCATACATAAGGGAATTGCCGTTGTCTGAAAAAAGCCTTGCCTCCGCGTTAAAAGACGGCGGCTACAAGACGTGGCACATAGGCAAATGGCATCTCGGTAAATTTGATTATTACCCCGAAAAACATGGTTTTGACGTAAATATAGCGGGCAGCGACTGGGGGCACCCGTTCAACGGCTATTTTTCGCCATACGGCATGGAAACGATGAGCGACGGACCGGACGGCGAATATCTCACGGACCGTCTGACCGCCGAGGCGATAAAACTCATAAAAAATAACGACGGGTCACCGTTTTTCATGAACTTTTGGCATTACGCCGTTCACGAGCCTATACAGGCCCCGCGTCATTTGATTGAAAAGTACGAAAAAAAGGCCGCCGAAATGGGAATCGACAAGATTGACCCGTTTGAGGAGGGTGATTTTCACCCGAGCGACGACTTGAAACATATTCGCATAAAACGCAGGCTCATTCAATCAGACCCCAAATACGCGGCAATTATCGAAAATTTGGATACGAATATCGGCAAATTGCTTGATACGCTTGACGAATGCGGAATTTCCGAAAACACTGCGGTATTTTTCACGTCGGACAACGGCGGCCTGGCGACGGCGGGCAGCTCTCCCACCAGCAACGCGCCGCTGAGCGAGGGCAAGGGCTGGATGTACGAAGGCGGGGTAAGAGAGCCGTTGATTGTAAGGTGGAATAAAATCGCCAAACCGGGAAGCGCGTGCAGCGTACCGGTGACGAGTACGGATTTTTACCCGACTATACTCGAAATGGCGAACCTGCCTATGCTGCCCGGACAACACATTGACGGGGTAAGCCTCGTGGATTTGTTCAAAGGCGGAAATACGATTGCCCGGGACGCCATATACTGGCATTACCCGCACTACGGGAATCAGGGCGGAACGCCCGGCTCTTCGATGCGGATGGGCGGCTATAAACTGATCGAATTTTTCGAGGATGACAGGCTCGAATTGTACGACTTGAAAAATGACTTGGAAGAAACCCATGATATATCGGGCGAAAATCGGGAGCTTACGGAAAAAATGTATGCCATGCTGAAAAACTGGCAGGTCGAAGTGCAGGCAAAATTCCCCGCGGTTAATTTTGAATATTGCGAAAATGGAAGTGGTGTGTGAAAGCGAATATATGAACAAACCAAAGATGATAATATTTGATTACGGGCAAACGCTTGTTTCCGAAGCGCGGTTTGACGGCGTCAGAGGAACAAAGGCGGTTTTGGCCAACTGCGTTAAAAATCCGGATGATATTTCCGCCGAGGATATTCAATCACTGGCCAATGAACTGAACAAAGATATCGGAAGATACAATCCCGGCAGCAGCCGCTTGTGTTTGACCGAAGTCCATAATTACCCTTTTCAGAATTACCTGTATGAATACTTGGGAATAGAAAGGACTGTTTCCCCTTTGGAACTGGAAACAACATTCTGGGACGCCGCCTCGCCGGGCAAACCGACTGCGCACATCGCCGAACTTCTCTCGTATTTAAAAAACAATCATATCCGTTCGGCTGTAATCAGCAATATTTCATTTGGCGGGCAATCTCTTGAAAATAGGATAAATACCCTGATTCCGCAGAATAATTTTGAGTTTATCATGGCCTCCAGCGAGTATGTATTCCGCAAACCGCACAAGCGTATTTTTGAGCTTGCGGCACGAAAATCGAAGCTCGGCCCCGATGAAATCTGGTACTGCGGCGACAACGCCGTCTGTGATGTTGACGGCGCCAAAACGGCCGGTTTTTTCCCTGTTTGGTATAAGGGGGCATTTGAAGGATATGGCGCCATGCCGCAAAGCGAATGTTTGATTATTTTTGACTGGATGGAACTGATAGAAATTTTAGAAAAGAGGGAAAAATAATGACGGACCGTTTTTCGAATATGCTTCGCCGCAAGCTGACCGTCGATTGGGAAAGAGACAAAGGAGAACTCGATATGCGGTATCACTCTCTCGGCATCGGAGGCATACACCCCATGCCGCCGCCGCAAAACATTGTCAATCCGACAGCATATCTGAAGCCGCGCTTAATCCGTATTTTTTTACAGGAGTTCTTTTATATTTACCCCGAACACGGCGTTTTTGACTGGACAAAATTAGATTTATATATGGACGCCGTACATGCGATGGGCGGCGGAATCATGGCTTCCATATGTATAAAACCCAAACCCCTTTACCCGGTGGTTGATGAGAAAATTTTCATGCCCAATAACATAGCCGAATGGCAGGACGTCATTGCGGCGTTGGTTCTGCGTTACAGCAAAGACAAGCCCTATGTCACCCACTGGGCAATCGCAAATGAGATGAATATCGGCGAATGGGGCGGGTGTCCCTATTTAATAGAAAATCCGGACGACTATTTTGAATACTACAAAATTACCGCCGCGCCGATATTTGAAGCGCTGTCAAAAATGGGGATCAAGATCGGCGGCCCTTCATACGCCGGTTCCCGGGGAGCCGATAAATATCTCGGCCGGTTTATCGAATTATGCAGACAAAACAACGTTCCGGTCGATTTTACCTGCTATAATGTTTACGGTGACAACTCCGAAACCATTGCCGCCGAAGGGCGCGCTGTCCGGGACGCTGTAAGCAGGCAGGACCCGAATGTAAAACTCTACCTGACAGAGTTTAACATATCCCTCAACGAGGATTTATCCTTAGAGGAAAAGGCTTACGACCCTCGGTGTCCGGCTTGTCTGGGATCTTCGCTTTTGGCGTTTCATGACGAAGGTTGCCTGGAAGGCAGTTTTCAATACCATATTTACGACCAATGGTGCGACCCGCGGGATTTTGCGCCCTGGTACGAGCGGGCACGCTACATGGCACGCTACTGGAATGACAATATCAACCGTATCGGACTGTTCGACCTCGACGGAAAACCCCGCCCGCAGTATTTTTTGTATAAAATGCTGTATGATATGGCGGGGCGGCGGGTGAACCTCGAAGGTACCGGCGTTGTGCTGAGGGGGTTGGCGTCGCGTAATGATAATATGCTGTCGATGTTTTTTACGAATTTCGCGACGGAACAAACACCCGAATGTGTCGCGCAGATCCATTTTGAAAACGCGCCGGAAGGGGTATACCGGCTCAATGTGTACCGCATTGACGCGGAAACCTGCGCGCGAATGAAAATCGCGCCGATGACCGAACTTTTGCCGGTGGAAAGCCGTATAGTATATGCACACCCGGATTTTTGTTTTGATGTGTTTATCCCGGGAGATTCGGCAGTATTGATAAAACTTGAAAAACAGCCGGAAGTGAATAAAATTCTATAAATTCTATTTATCTAACCTTTCGCGGCGAACATACGCAAATCGTCAAGCGTTATTTCTTTGCCTTCGAAATTGTCGAACCAAGCGTCGGAAACGCTGAAAGTTATCGGTTCGGGGTTAATATGACGGACAGTTGTCAGCATCAGTTTCTTTTGTACAACTCCCAACCAGTACGCCTCGTCGTCATCGCGAGGAGCGAAGCGACGTGGCGATCCAGAAGATGACGACTGGATTGCTTCACTTCGTTCGCAATGACGGGCTGGAAAAACACACAACAAAATGTGGAAATTTGCTCTTAAAAAACCCACTATTTTCAAGGTTTTACTGGCGCAATTCCGTAGGTAGTGGTATAATATCATTCAGAATTTTCTACCCATCCACAACAAGGCGGAACGCCGCTACATTGTCGGGCCATGTTGGCCCGAAGTGCCGGGTTTGGGGTGACAACCCCAACAAGCATTTTTGAAATTTTCAAGTCACGAAAAATCCGAAAAATCAGCAAGTGTCTTGACACATGTACTGCTTGCCGTTTTGTGACAAAGTGAAAACAATGAAATTCCATAAAAGGTGGTTATATAAATGCAAAGAATAATTGAAGAAATCCGAAGCGAAGTAAATAAAATATGTGAACAATATAAAGAAACAACCAATGACGATTGTTCTAAGCATATTCATGCTGTAGTTGCCATTTCTGAGCAATTAGCGGATAAATTTAATGCAGATAAAGAGATTGTTGTTTTAGGTGCATATCTACATGATGTATCCTGTCCTGCTCAATATGGGAGTCTCGACGAACACCATATTTATAGCTCACAATTGGCAGAGAAAATGCTGAATAAAAAAAATTATCCAAAGGAACGTACAGAACGAGTAATTAAATGTGTCCTTCATCATCGTGGCAGTAAAATGGAAGTAAAAGAAACCATCGAAGAAGAATGTGTTGCTGACGCTGA
>WQXD01000260.1 GCA_009785015.1 Oscillospiraceae bacterium
CTTATTGTGTTTTTTAGGCGGCGGAAATTATGATCCGCAATTTGAACGGATAGGTATAATTACGAAAATGATTAATCATGCTATCAGCGATGCGAAAGCAAAGGGGTATTGCCGTATAGAGGCCCCCGCAAGCCCGGAGGTAATACCTGTTTTGGAAAAATGCGGATTCGCCTGTAAAGAAATACAAATGAAAAACGGCGGAACTCAAAAATATTATTATTTCGATATTGTGTAAAACATACTGCTAACAACAAAATCGGCATTTTCTGATTTTAACAATTTATAAAAGAAAGAACCAATATGAAAGAAAATGATATTATAACTATATCGGTCAGCGAATACCTTACGCATGAGCTTGTGGAAAAGATAGCTTTTTTTCAATGGCAAGGAAATACGCCGAAAGATTTTAACCACATACGACAATTTTTCGTGTATGACGGAAAATATTCCAGCGACTGCTTCAACGTGATTGCGCTTAATTCCAACGATGATGTGGTCGGCAGATTATTTTGTCTTAAAAATCAGGAAAATCCGAAACGATGGTATCACGGCGACCTTGCGGTAGCGCCGGAATACCGCCGCATGAAAATCGCCAGCAAAATGATAAAGACAGCAATTCAAAAAATATCTGACATGGGCGGCGAGATAATCGACGCCTATACCGCGATAACTCATACAGCCTCAATAACTCTGCATAAATCGCTCGGATTTATTGAAAAACCCTGCGTTCAGTTCGATAATTTAATACATGGCGAAGAACAAATTATGCTTGAGTACAGAATAAACCGCGAATACAACGTAATTTCCGCTACCGCAGAAGAAGCAGCATTTATTTTTAGATTCTATACTCAAAATATAGAAGCCCTGCACGGAAATTTCATTTCTTTAAAAGATTGGAAAGAAGCGGCATTTTGGAGCGACCCGGACGAGCAAAATTTTCTTGTTTGTAAAGGCGCGATGCCCGTAGCATGGCTGCGAATAAACGGGCTTGAAAATAAAGATATGGCGTGGATCAGTATGCTCGTTGTCAGCGATAAATGGCAGCGTCAGGGCGTTGGCACATACGCCGTCGGCTATGCCCAAGAATACGTTAGGGCAAGGGGTTTCACGAAAATGGGCATAAAAACGACAGGGGATAATATTGGCGCAAAAGCTCTGTATGAAAAATGCGGTTATATTGTGACAGAATATAACGACGGCGCTTATCCCGACGGGACAACGGGCAAAGGTTATACATTTGAAAAAATTTTATAAAAATATTTAACCGAATTCATATTCATGCAACTATATATACAGAAACGTTTCTAAAAGCATTAAAACGAAGGAAGAAGTGAAATTTTGAACAAAGCCGAATTTGATGAAAAGATAGCGGATATATCCAAATCCATACTGTCATACTGCGTAGCGAGAACTTCAAATCGGTATGACGCGGAGGATTTGGCGCAGGATATAATCACCGAGCTTGTCAAAAGCGTCGATAATATCCGCGACGACAAGGCTTTCTACGGGTTCATGTGGGCAGTAGCGGGAAAAGTCTACGCTATGTGGAGCCGCAAGAAAGCAAAGGGGAGTTTTTATGAATTGCCGGACGACCTGACCGACGACACGGATTATTTCGACATTGACGGCAGCGGCGACTTGTATTCGCTGCGCCGTGAACTGACGCTGCTGTCCGAAAAATATCGTAAAGCGGTTATACTCTATTATCTTGAAAACAAATCGTGTTCCGAAATTTCATCTATTCTCAATATCAGCGAAAGCATGGTAAAATACTTGCTGTTCAAGGCAAGAAAAATTCTGAAAGAAGGTATGAATATGGAAAGAAACTACGGCGAACAGAGCTACAATCCGAAAAATTTAACGCTCCTATACATGGGTGAAGGTCCGAATAAATTCTGGAGCATCACAGACGGCAAAAAAATCCCGCAGAATATTTTATGGGCGTGTTACAATGACAGCCTAACGGCAGAAGAAATAAGCCTGCAAATAGGCGTTGCGCTGCCGTATCTCGAAGCAGAGTTAAAAACTCTTGAAGATGCGGGGTTGCTTATTCAAAAAGGCGGCAGATACAGCACAAACGTCATTATATTTTCAAATGAATTTAAAACGGAAATAAACACAAAAATCGAAAAACAACAGGAAACAATCGCGGATACTATTTATAATTTCATCATCGGCAACGAAGAAAAAATAAAAGCCATCGGATTTTATATGAATGATATGTCAAAAAACTCGTTCATGTGGCATATTTCATGCGTGACTTTGTGGGTTTTGTTCGGTAAAATCACAGAAAAAGATTATCCGTTTGAAAAATATCCCACAACGGCATTCGGAGAAAAGGCATTTGTGTGGGCTGATGAATCTCCGGGCGGAGTATTTAATATCTGCGGTATGAGCAGACATGACAAAAGTCTTGACGAAGGTGAAATCAGATTTTTAGATTATTTGCCCAAACCTAAAAGCGAAAACGCCTATTTTTACCGTAACCAGAAGTTAGCGAACTTTTTCATGAGACTTGCGTCAGGCAAGGTTGAAAATCCCAACGAATACGAAAAAGAATTTATGGCCGATTTGATAGCGCACGGTTATGTCTTCAACAATAACGGTAAAATATCCGTGACAACGCCTGTTTATACGGGAGAGCAAATACACGAATTATATTCTTTATTGTCTCCTATGGTTGAAGAACTGCTCGTATTAACCGCAGAAATACAGCAGACTGTCAGAACAGTTTTAAAAAATCATATTCCGTCCCATTTAAAACAGCAAATCGACGGAATAGTTTGTATGCGTATGTTCGATGAAGTAATCGGCAAATCAGGGGAGATAATGTGCCGCAAGGATTATTTGAAAACAAGCTGGAACGCCCGCGAAATGCCGACGGTTTATGTTGTTTTGGAGTAATATAATGGATTATAGTAAAATAGCCGAAGAAGCCCTCAAAGCCTATTCGATAAAAAGCAAATCAATAGACTTTATCGCCCAGAGCGGTGGTATCGTATAATTACAATTCTAAAAACATTCAAGAAAAAGGTAAGAAAAGCAAAAAAACATACGGCAACCTCCAACCCCCGGCTCCGCGGAGCCACCCCCTTCACATCGCACTTCGCGCTGAAGGGGGCTCAAGCGCCCGGGAGCTCCCCCCAAGCCCCATTCGTGGCGAAGGGGGTGCCCGTCGCGACGGGCGGGGGTTGTGAACAAAGGCTCCCTCCTTGATTTACGCAAGCATGCCATGAACAGCATGTGAAATTAAAAAAAATGATGTGCGAAATATCATAGCTTGCGCGGCTTGCCGCGTGACTCTCTGAGTTTTTGCCGTATCTCAGATAGGTAGTCCGGCGTAAATACATTCGCCGGAAGCCACGTCTATAATACGCAGTTTTTAGGCGTGGTGGGTTCACAGCAAGCGGCAGCAGAGCGACGCAGATTATCAATGCGATACTAACCGGCGTGTACGGAATTATGTACTTGGGATAATCGGTCGCATTGACGTCTCCGTCGCGCAGATACGCCGTCAGCATAATGACCCCCATATAAATGGGATAAACCGACGTCAGCAAAACCGCTCCCAAAGAAATCAAATAGGTTGAAAGTGATTTTTTCATGATCAATTCTCCTCGGTCAATCGTACATATCTCGCCTCTTTGTCTGCATACAGCGGCACGGATGCAAAAACAAAAACCAGCGTGTTGTCATCTAACACCGTGAAATGGGCAGTGATATTTTCCCTTTTTTGAAATATCAAAAGCTCGTCATTTTCAAAAGCATAATAATAAGTCCCAAACATCGCATAGCTGCTAATGGGCGGCGTTGCAAGCTCCGCTGTGCCGTCTTTATACAATGTAACGGACATCATACGCTCGAATTTTTCCCTGTCGGTTGCATTTTCAAGAATATATTGCCTCCACGGTTGTTCGGGCGGGTATACGCTCATAACGCGCCAACAATCTTCGTTATTTTTTTCTACCGCATATAAATACTTTCGCCCATGCCCTTTTAATTCATAAATGTGCCAACCATCGTATTCATCGGCGGCGTATCCGATTTGTTTACCCGGTTTTGGATTTTTGACATTGGTGACATAATAAGCGGTATCACCCCATATCAGTTTCATATCTTTGTACCAGTGTGCCGGGTTTTCATCATAAACCATTTGCATTTCAATGAGAGCGTCTGTGCTTTTTTTTGCACTGCAAGCACTAATAAATACACAAACTACCATCAGTAAAGTAAAAACGACGCTTTTTTTCATCCCAAAATCACCCTCCTACCGCATTTGTCATTACCGTCACGGCAACAATAATAAAAAGTACCATATACAATGGAAAATAGCTTTCTGCCGCCTGCACGCTGTTACTCCATGTAAATCCCGGCGAACCGGGGGCGTATTCACAGACTATTAAAACAAAAAGGCGTTTACGCCGAGATGTATTCAAATCAGGAAGAATGGTACAAAAATAAAGAAAGCGCAGCAGTCGCGCAATAACCCGGTCACGGGGTCCTGTCCACGGACCATTTTTCCGCGCATTTCAAAAGGCCGCGCGCCTCGTCCTCGGTATTGCACCATGTTTGGATGAACAGCCCGCGGGCAGACAGAGTGTCGAGCGCGTCCTTGAGCTCGTGCGGCGGCAGTGATATATGCAGATTGCGCCCGGCGGACTGCACTTTTTTCAGTGTGTCCATGAAGTGCAGCGGGCTTTTCTGGCCCGCCCCCGGAAGTATCTGAATCGCCTGCAGGCGGTTTAACTCGAGAAGCGCGTCCACATGGCGGAAATTCCCGAGTCCGTCCACGTGATATACGGTGTGGTCGAGATATTTCGTCTGCATTTCTATCGACGGCAAAAACACTTCGTTGAACATTTTCGGGGATATCATATAGGCGAAATCGTTTTGAGCCGCGTAAAATTTGTCCGGCGACCACAGATTAAACCAGCAGGTCGAGCCCTGCGCCCCGTCTTTGGTTATGGAATATGTATTGTCATATATTTCGAGCCACTGGCGCATGAGATATTGGTCGAATTCGCGGACGTACTCCGGGCATTCAGCCATGTCGTACAGAAGCGGCTCCGTGCCTCGAATGGCGGCGAGCGTATCGCCGCACGCGCCGAATGCCATATTGCTCGGAATGCACTTGCCCTCGCTCTCACGCACCGCAAAACGGCGCACCTCCCGCCCGAACTTCCACCATTTATTATTTTCCTTGTCGATTGTCAGCCGCCTGTAGTCGTGGTCGGTAAGCTCGCCGTCAGCGATCAAAGGCTCTGCCCAGCCCGTGTCCTCTTTCAGGGTCACGTTCGCGCCAA
>WQXD01000261.1 GCA_009785015.1 Oscillospiraceae bacterium
GGCTTCCAGTACGCCGCCTTGAAGTTGACCATGCACAGCATGTCCCAGACTGTGTCTATGGCAAAGCAGGGTTCCGTGCCCGTGAGGCCGTTGTGGCCCGAATCCCACACCGCCGCGATATGGGAAGGGTTGTAATCCCTTAGGAGTATGTATGTCTCGGCCGACGACGAAATGCAGGCGTTGCAGTGCATCTGGACGCCCACTGTGACGCCGTATTTTTCGCAGTAGGGCACAACTGCGTCATATGTGCGTTTTATCTGCTCCAAATTCTCGAAAAATCCGATATTTTTGTCGAGGCCCTGGCAGATCCTGATTATTTTTACCCCCGCTTCGCCGCAACCGGCGAACAATTCCTCGTTTATGCCCGCCACTTTGTTGTCATGGGTGAACTTCACGTCGATGCCCCCCGCGATGCTGCCGACCATGAGACCGAATGCCTCCAAGGCGCCGGCAAGGCGTTTTATCCCCTTTGCGCCGTCTGAGGGCTGTACCTGGTACCCGTCCCGAAGCGGGTATTCGACGCCGTCAAACCCCATAGTTTTGACCAATTCCCCCAATTCCTCCAGAGTCATGCTTTTCCATGGTTTCGTGAATACTGTGAACTTGTTTTTTTCCATGCCAAAAATCCATTCCCTTTCCGTAAAATGATTTGAGCTGCCGTATTACCGTAACTATATCACAAATTGGAGAATAAGTAAATATATTTAGCAAATATTTTAAATTACACAACGAAAAATTAACATATAAAAGCAAATAGGGGTTGTTTATCCGTACTGTAAATGATATAATACATAATAAGTGTAATTATTGCCTGCCGGAAGGTGTAATATTTTATGAAAAAATTTATTTGCTTGATTTTGGCAATTTCAATCGTTTTGCCGGGTATATTTTCCTGCGGCGAAAATTCGGAGTCCCGCAGCGAAACCCAGCCGGAACCGCAATCGGAATCGGAAACATCAAATGAAAAGGTCTCCGCCGAAAATACAAGATCGGCAATTTCGGACGATCTGCCCGAAACGGACTACAAAGGCAGACAATTTAATTTTTTATGCCGCACCACGCAGCTTTATGAATATGACGTCGAAGAAGAAAACGGAGAAATCGTGAACGACGCCCTCTACAGGCGCAATAAAACGGTGGAAGGCCGATTCAATGTGAATATAAACCCAATCGATATGGATGGTTCATGGGGAAATATGAAGGGATATAAAAACACTATCGCAAATGCCGCAATGTCGGGAGACAACGTGTATGACCTTGTCGAAGGCGACGTGGTGATTGTGGATCTTTTGGGAAAGGGATATTTTGTCAACCTTCTTGATTCGAAATATATAAACGTTGAAAAGCCGTGGTGGGCAAAATCGTCTGTCGAAGTACTCAATGTAGGGGGAGTCCTCGAATTTATTGCAGGCGATTATTCTCTTTTGTTGTGGGAGGGCTTGTGCGTCGTGTATTTCAATAAAAAGCTCGTCGCCGACTACGGCATAGAATCGCTGTATGAACTCGTCAAGAACGGGAAATGGACGCTCGGCACCGTGGAGCGTCTGAGCAGGGATATATACAAAGACTTAAACGGCGACGGGAAAGCCGGGCCGGAAGACCTCTACGGACTTGTCGCCACCAACGGCAATATGATAGATAATTTTCAAACTTCGTGCGAACTGAAACTCGCCTCAAAAGATGCGGACGGGTTTCCCATATTTGCCAATCCGGTAGACGAACGTTCGGTGTCCGTCGTGCAGAAGGTGTTCGAGCTCGTGCGCCGGCAGGGGGTGTTCATGTATGACGAAACCAAGATAAAAGAAGTGCATGAAGTGATGTTCATGGAGAACAGGGGGCTGTTTTACACGTCGTTTTTAAGGGATTCACAGGCGTTCAGGACGATGGAAACCGATTTCGGCATCCTGCCCTACCCCAAATACGACGAGGCGCAGAAAGATTATAAAACGCTCACAAGGGCCGGATCTGCGGCGTTCGCGATTCCCGTCACGGTAAAAGACAGCGAATTTGCAGAAATAATATTGGAGGCGTTGTGCGCGGAAAGCTACAGAAAAGTGATACCGGCATATTACGACGTCGCCCTGAAACATAAATATGCCAGAGATGATGATTCGTCGGAAATGCTCGATATTATACGCGAAGGCTTGGAATATGATTTCGCCAACATCGCGCTCGATTATACGGAATGGGTGCTGGCCGAATTGAGAAGTATGGCGGCAGGGAGTACATTCGACTGGGTTTCGCGGATGGAACAGAAAAAAGACAAGATAGATGCAAATCTTGAAAATCTGAAACGTGAAATATTGAATAACAGGTGAAACAGATAGTGAAGTGTAACTGAGGAGGAATTTATGGATTTTAAATTTACGCCGATGGCGCGGCGCGAAAATATACTGATGGGATTTCACTACGCGGATTTTTCGAATTGCAACCGCGTCCGCGAAATGAAAAACTATCCCTTGAATATTTACCCGTATTTCGAAGACTATCTGGAATTTATGGAATCTGACCTGCTGCAGAGCAGCTACGCCGATTTTTGGCGCTGGTGGTACATTCTCGAACGCTACAAGGGCGATGAACTGGGTATGGGCGAATTGGATAAAATCGTGGACGAATGCCTCAAACGCGGCATAAAAGTCAAGATAGACCCCTCATGGAACACGTGGTGGTCAATAGACGCCGATTGGGAAACGTATTCCAATATGTCCGTGGGACCCCAGGACGCCGACGACTGGGTGCACTTCTGCGAACTGACGGCGCGGCGTTATCGCGGGCGCGTGTCGCTGTGGGACTTGCAAGGCGAAGCCAACAACCTTGAATTTTACTGGCTGAATAAACCGTGGAGCCACGTGCATGAAATATACCGCAAGGGTTTTGAGGTGTTCAGACGATTGGACCCGAAAGTGCACATAGGCATAAGCGGCGCTTCCCCCTCTGTTCCGGTCGAGCAGATGGACGCTTGGTATTGGGGCAATCTTGAGCCCTGCGCCGGATACTACGACAATGTGCCGATGAATTATTTTGCCCATTTGGCCGACCCGTATAAAGGCGGGGTGAATTATTACCGTTCACTCAAATCGATGCTGGACAGGCTCGGGCTGGACGACGTCGAAATCGGCATGGGAGAAACAAGCGTGCAGTGGGCGGAATCCACGCAGCTGGCGGCGATTGACAATTTAAATATGCGCATACAGACCGAAACGATGAATGAATTGTACGGCACGTTGTTTACCGAGGGCATGAACAAAAACATCATGTGGTTTACGCAGTATGCGCCCGGCGGCGGACACTGGCCGTGGTGCTGGGGAATGCGCAATTACGAAGACTGGTGGAATATATGGCCCGCCGGAAAAAAGATTGAGGGCACGCGTATCGTCTACCGGTTCGACGCGCCCGACGGAAACGTGTACGATATGCGTCCCGAATGGCCGGAGCCCGAAAATCCGTATTTTCCCTCATGGGAAATACATAAATTCTGGCAGCAGGCGTCGCCCAGAGCGCATGAAAGCGTACGCGCCGAAATTGTGTATGAAGGCAAAGGCATATGGAAACTGTGCTCCTGGCACAAAACGGCCGACGCGTTTACAGCCGTCGCATATGTTCCCTCTAAAACGTCCGCTCCCGCAATCATCGGCGTGGATCAGGCCGGTTGGAATGAGGGCGAAAAAATAAAGGCCGCCGTCGAGATAAAACAATTCGATACGGACAATGGCAAATGGAGCGGCCACATTAAAAAAACTTTTGATTTGACCGTGGAAAACGGCCGGGCGACGATAAATATCGGAGATGCGGCGGGCTTCGTCAGCATCAGGCTCGTCCGTTTTGAACCGGATATGCAGGCGGAGTTCATATCGGTGGCAACACCCGAAAAATGCGAAGCGGGCAGCGACGTCAAATGCGCCGTGACGCTGCGAAATACAGGCAAAAGCATATGGAAAGCCGGAAGCGTGAGCCTGACTGCGGAAAGTGCCGGAAGCGTGGGCTTGAGCTGCGATGCCGGTCCGGGCGGGCTGTGCGTATTTGAAATTGCGTTTACCGCCGACAATCTGCCCGGCGTACAGAGCGTAAGGCTTCGTATGGCCGGCGCCACGGGAGAATTCGGGCCGGAGGCATACGCGCATACCAAAGTTGAAGATACGTTGTGTCCCGCAAAATTGGTCGCCCATTCCGGCATAAACGGCATCTATATACAGTGGTTTTCGCCCGCCGGCGACAAAACGCCCCAAAGCTACGAGCTGTTCAGGGCCCGGGGGTATGACGGCGAATACGAGCCCGTTTATACCTCGGACAAAACATGCTGGCGCGATACCGGCGTCGGGGAAGATACGGCGTACTACTATCGGGTCCGCGCACATTACGCCGACGGCCGGACAAGCAATTTTTCAAATGCGGACAATGCCAAAAAGCGTGGAAAACCCCGTTTTTACGACGCGGAAATAGTCGATTTCAGCGCGCCTCCGCATCTGCGTCTCGGACAAAAAGGGGAAGTTCGAGTGGTATATAGGAATACCGGCATAAAATCATGGAAATCGGTCGTACTTTCGACGACGCGGTATTTCGGCGCGGATGACGATAACAAGCTGCCGGCATATCCCATCGCACATGATAACCGCGAAGTTGCGCCGGGCGGCACGGTCGAATTCAGTTTCCCCGTCTTTGCGCCGCGCGCGGGCAAGTTCGAAAATCACTGGGTCCTGCGTATGGCCTCGGAAACAAAACCCGATAAAAATGGCGATAAAACAACTTTGACTTCGTACATCGGCACGCCTTTATTGTGTGAAACAAACGTCATTGAGTGACTTTATCGGAATCACGAACGGAGATGATGCGGATGAGCGAATTGGTGGGTAAAAGCGAAATGTCGGAGGAAGACATCAAGCTGAGATATATTACGCCGGCTATTGAGAAGAAATGGGACAGGCATACCCAAATACGGATGGAGTATTCTTTCACTGATGGGCGTGTTATCGTGCGCGGTAATATCGTGGCGCGGGGGAAAAGAAAAAAAGCCGATTATCGGATGCCGGCGTAAGAGCCCTACATTCATGTATGGGGATATAAGGCGGCGTGACCGGTTGGCGTGAACTGCGCGTGAACGCGAAGCGTTCACATTCGCTACACGTGGCACTGTCCTCTCGCGGGGGGCAAGCAGGCAAAAAAAGTTTCGAAACCCATAGACAAATCGCTCGTTCTGTGGTACAATATATATAGTGGGTGGAGGTGAGTTGGATGCGAAAAAGCAAAGGCAGCAGTTACATCATA
>WQXD01000262.1 GCA_009785015.1 Oscillospiraceae bacterium
TACGCGCTGGATCCCTTCATAGTGGATTAATCCTTTGAAATATTTAGTATAAATGGTGTCCATGACTTTGTCGGGTATCATAAGGATTGACCCGTTAATTTCGTCCTGATAAACTAATTCCGCAGCATTTTCAAAATATCCTATTTTCACATAAGAACCAAGACACCATCGTTCCGGGTCTTGGTGAAATAGTAAAACAGCCGATTTTAATAGATAATCGCCTTCTGTTAATTTCAAGGCTTCGAGTAATTCTTCGTTGTTTCCCGAAACATCATCAACCGTAAGCCTATTGCTCGCCACAGCTTTTTTGCGAAATATATCAAACGCATCGTTATAAAATTCACTTGCTTTGACACGCGGCACAGGTGCTGAGTCCCACGTTCTGCCGTACTTACGGAGTATGAGTTCATCCAATGCAAATCCTGTCAGTTCTTGATTGGTGCTGCCGGAGCGCATATAATATTTGCCTCGATAACTGATTGCGTTTGGGTGCGCCATAACATCAATGATAATATAATCGAGTCCGTTTTCTTGATAAAAGTTTACATCTGCCACGATACCCATCGTCGCGCGGATTTTATTTGGGAGCTCCTCAAGCAGCCGCTTCGCATCGGATAGTCCGACCAACACGCCTTTATCATTGCGACCGATTTCCAATCGACCGCCCTGCGCGTTGGCAAAGCCGCATATCCATTTCAGATATTCGTCGTGCCATGATTCTTTCCATTCGATGTTTTGTCTTTCCATTGACTGCGCTCCTTCACTATTATAATTTTATTTCGGTACAGCTTCATTCGGGCGAGGTTAAAATTTGCTAAGTAATGTCAATTAATGAATTCGCGGTAACGCCCTGAAATTTACAAATTTATCGTTGATTTAATTTATCGGATGTGGTAATATTTTATATTGGCAAAGCGAGTTTAATTCATATAACGTACGAAAGGGAGAACCACCCCGTCAACACCACGTGTTGCCACCCCTCCGCGGGAGGGGAATTAATAAATAAGGGGGGCGGAGCCGCATTTATGCAGACACGAACGAATCATTTATTAAGCGAAGCCGCAGAATTATATCCGTTTGACGAAAAAACGATAAGGCTGATCAACAGCGGTAAATACTCGCCCAATGACATTTATTTTTTTAAAAAAGATGATAAAAATTATATTCTCAGGATCGCGACGCATGACGAAGATCACGTTTTTAAAACTTACGCGGAAATGGAATGGCTGGATTTTTTGCATAAACGCGGCGTTCCGGTTTCACTGCCGCTGCCGATGAAAGACGGGCGTTTGGTTGCGACTGTCATATGCAACGATAAATTTCATGCGGTCTGCGCGTTTGAAAAAGCCGACGGCAGACATTGCGACAGGGACGAGCCCAATGCATGGAACGATCATGTCATTGAAGACTGGGGTTTTGTTTTGGGAAGTATGCACAGGGAAACGAAAGATTTTAAGTTTTCGGACGAACGCTTTGTGCGCAGGGTTTTTGACGGCGGCGATATAGACGGGAGCGATGTGCTTGATATTGCATGGGCGAAAGTTCCCGCGATTTATAAATATTCAAAAGAGCTTATCGCAAAATTATTGTCATTGCCGCGCACAAAAGACACTTGGGGGCTGATACATAACGATCTGCATCAAAATAATTTTCTCGTTAAAAACAACAAAGTACACGCCTTTGACTTTGACGACAGCATTTACGGTTATTTCGCGCTTGACATAGGTGTCGCTCTGCACCACGCCCTGCATAACGCGAAAGGAAATCTGCAATCGGACGCCGAAAGAATAATCGCGCAGTTTATGCGGGGTTATAAAAGAGCGAACAAATTAGACGAAGAGTCGCTCAGAAGCATTTTATATTTTATGCGATACAGGCAGTTATGCAATTTCGGCTGGTGTTATCCGGACAATATAACGGAGGACGAAGAATACAATATATTGAACGGCTTTTCATTGCGGGACTGTAAAATCAACGAAGAAATATTTTTATCGTAGAGGCGCGCACATTGGTTAAAAATCCAATCCGTATATTCGCCGCGCATTGTCGGCAAACACAGCCTTATGATGCCGTTCGGGTATGAGGATTTTGACGAAGTCGATGTAGTTTTCGATGTTCGCCAACGGCCAATCCGTGCCGAACATCAACCGGTCGTATGCGTTTAAGTAAGTCAGCCAAGTCTTTATATGGCTGATATAACCTTCCTGCTCGCGGACATACGCGGGAAAATCGAGAATACCCTCCAATAACCCCGAAAGATCGGCGGCGACATTGTGGTTCTTGCTTATCACAGCCGCGGCGTCCGCGATCCACGGGTTACCCAAGTGGCACATGACAAATTGCACTTTCGAAAAAGACACCGCGACTTCATCAAGCGTCATCGGGTGGCAATATTTCAGGTGCGCGGAGGCGAAAGCCAATTCGCCCATATGCACCGCGACAGGTTTATCGTATTGTTCCGCAAGTTCATATACCGGGGTGTATATACTGTCGTACGCGTACTGCCGGTTATACCCCGGATACAGCTTGACGCCGACGCAGTTTTTACGCCGCAGATTCCGCTCCACTGCTTCGTATGTTTGTTTTATGTCGGCATCAAAGCCCGAAGAACGGTCTAATCCTATGCAATAACGCAAATATTCAGGATACAGGTGATCGTCCGCTTCAAGGCTGCGGTTGCCCATGACCACCGCGCCGACGATGTTTTGACGGGCATACTCACTTTGCAGATGTTCCTCGCTGTTCTCATGTCCCGCACGGCGCGCCAAATCCTGCGCGTGCCCGCCGGCGAACCGATGGATATGAGCGTCAATAATTTCCATAAAGTCCCCTTTTTCGAAATTGCGGTACGATTTTCGAGTCTTACCCCGATTATACCACAGCGTCACATTTAATGCAACAAAAATTTTAAATTCGACAAAACTTCTTGACATTCTGCAAAAAGGCGAATATAATATATTTACAGAAAATATAAAATTATCAGACGCAGAGGAGGAAATCGGATTGAAACAATACACACCATTGGTCAAAGCAGACGGGCGTCCGGGGCTTTATGTCGAGCATGGGGCGCTTATGCGCGAAGGGAAAGAATATTTTGGGATCGGCGTGAATTTTTTTGGCGCGTTCATCAATTATTTTTGCGGCGGAATAAATGAGTTCGACGATATGTTCGCCATGCTCGCCGGATACGGTATAGAATACTGCCGCATGAACATAGGGCTGTTCTGGCCTGTAAATTATGAGCAGTGGGACAAAAATAAAATAGAATACTATGACAAATTGGATGAAGTCGTGCAGTCTGCGGAAAAAAACAATATCGGGATTATATGCTCTTTCTTCTGGAATCCGCAGGGGATCAGCGACTATTTCGACGAGCCGCAGAACGCGTGGGGCGACGAAAACAGCCAAACGAGGGCGTATATGGCGGAGTATATAGAAATCATCGTAAGCAGATACGCTGAAAGCCCCGCAATATGGGGGTATGAGTTCGGCAACGAGTTAAATCTCGGTCTCGATCTGCCCAATGCCGCCGAGTTGCGGAATTCAACGATACACACAGAGCTTGGAACACGCGCCGCAAGGGACGAAAATGACGATTTGACCACGGAAATAGCGGAACCCTTGCTGAGGGCGTTCGCGGAGCTTGTAAAAAAATACGACAGGCACGGAAGGATCATAACCAGCGGCAACGCCGAACCGCGCCCAAGCCAGTTCAATCAGCATAAGAGCAGAAGCTGGAAAACGGATAAAAGAGAGGAAATGGCGCAGACGATAAAATGGCACAATCCTGCTCCGATGGATTGCGTGAGCGTGCACATATACGACTTACTGAACAGGTTTTTGAAGAAAGATGAAAACAGTTACGCGAATATTATCAAGGCGTATCAAGAAGAAGCGCAGGCGCAGGGCAAAGCGTTGTTTATAGGCGAATTTTTCGGCAATGATACCCGGTGTGAGGATATCATCGACGCAATTGTCGAAACCCGCGTCCCCATATCGGCGGTATGGGCGGTCGGCAGTGTGGAGCATACGATCTCAAACGATGCGGAAAGGCAGAAAACCGTGCTGGCTTACATCGAACGCGCCAACAAAAAACGATGAAGTTCACTCCACATTTTTAAGTGATTCGACCATATCTATCCCGACCAATTTACGGCTCATGACCAAATTGACAAACACCGCGAAAACGACCGATAATATGACCGAAAGCACATAGCTCTGCGGCTCTATGATATGGGGGAACATCAGCAAATCGATTTCGGCGGCGGTCAAAACAAACCTGTGCAGCCATATCCCGCCGATAAGCCCCAGGACAATCCCCATCGCGGTGACAATACCGTTTTCCCTGTAAATATACATGGCGAGCTCCGTATCATAGAACCCCAATACTTTTATTGTCGCCAGCTCCCGGATGCGCTCGGTTATATTTATATTGGTGAGATTGAACAAAACGACAAACGCCAGGGCGCAGGCGAGTATTATCAATACTACAGCGACGATTTTAAGCGCGTCTGTCGAATCGTTTATGTTTTCCCTGATGCCGGCAGTATTCACGACCGCCCTTACGTTATCATTCGTCAAAAGCGTTTCGGCAAATTCACGGTCGCTTTCCGGAATGGACAGAATACCGTTGAATAACGGTTCCGCGCCAAACAAATCGGTATAAACATCCGGGGGCATAAACACAAAATGCAGCACATAGTTTTCCGCAATGCCGGTTATTTGCGCGGTATATGTCCTGCCGTCGCTTGTCGTCATATCAAAGCTGCCTCCGGGGGAGACGCCCATCACGCGAGCCAGTTTTTCGGTGATCACAACGCCGCCGGACGTCAGAGGCACAATTTTGCCCGATTTGCGGGAACGCAAATTTATGTAAGCGTTCAGTTTTTCCGGCGTTTCGGGTACGATAAGCGAGGCGGTCAGCCCGCCGCCGTTGTTTTTGGCGTCCACGGATTCCTCGCGGATATACAAATACCGGCCGGACAACAGCGTATCAAGCCCGTCGCGCTGCTTGTCGGTCGTTATCTCTTTGATATACGCCCGCGAGCTGTATTCAACCACTTTTTCATATTGCAAAGTGCCGACGCCGCCCACGCTGTCGCGCAATCCGAACGCCGTGACCAA
>WQXD01000263.1 GCA_009785015.1 Oscillospiraceae bacterium
AAATTCATTTGTCAACTATTATTTTAATTTTTTTTAAAAAATAACGAGGATGATCGACCATGATAATCGGAATAACAGGGGGGAGCGGAACCGGCAAGAGCAGCTTGGCCAATTTGCTGGGCTGCGAAGTGATAGACGCCGACCGCGAATATCATAAAATATTCAGGGAAAACAATGAACTCAAAAACGAACTGACCGAACGGTTCGGCACCTGCGAGCGGGCCGAACTGGCGGATATAGTGTTTTCGGACGGAGAAAAATTGGATGAACTGAATACCGTGACGTTCAAATATGTTTTGGCGGCCATCGAAGAAAAAATACAAGGCAGAGGCGATATCGCAATCGACGCGCCTCTGCTGTTTGAATCGGGCTTGAGTGAAAAATGCGATTTTACAATAGCGGTGCTGTCAGACCGCGATATCCGTATCAAAAGAATCATGGCCCGGGACAATTTGAGCCCCGCCAAGGCAAAAATGCGTATAGACGCGCAAAAACCGGATGAATTCTATATAAAGAGAGCCGGCTGTGTCGTGTATAACAATGGGGAGGATCTTTTGGAGGCCGCGCGCGAATTAAAAGACAAAATAACAAAGATTACGCCAGCACGCATTTCAGAGCTTGTATAAAGCCCTCCATCTGCTTGCGGGTGCCTATGGTCACGCGGATAAACGTGTCCATGCCGAACGCCGCGCCGGCCCTGATGATATAGCCCCGTTTCATCAGCGCTTCAAAAATTTCCAAACTGTCCCGTTTTACATCGGCCATGACAAAATTGGCCTGCGACGGTATCACAAACAAGCCCATTTCCTCGAGCGCCCCTGTGGTATAGAGCAGATTCTCCCGGTTTTTCTCGAAACTGCCGCGCACAAAATCCACATCGGCGAGCGCGGCTTCCGCGGCGGCCTGTCCCTGTACGGAAACATTGAACGGGCAGCGGATTTTTTCGATTTGTTCGGCCATTTCCTCATCCATCGCGCCAAAGCCCACGCGAAACGAAGCGAGGCCGTATATTTTTGAAAATGTTTTCAGCAGAACCGCGTTCTTGTACTGCTTTAAGGTCTGCCATGTGTCGGGGTAATCGGAGTTGTCGGCAAATTCCTGATATGCCTCGTCGAACACCACCGTCACATATCCGGGCACTTCGGCCATGAAAGCGGCCTGCCGGGCGGCGGTATGCATCGTGCCTGTGGGATTGTTGGGATTTGCGATGAATATCATTTTTGTTTTGTCGTTGATTTTGCCGATGATGCCATCCAGGTCATATCCGTGGTTTTTCATCGGGGCATAGATTGTCGTGCCCCCCATGGAATCCACAGCCGCCGCGTACTGCGAAAACGTGACTGCCCCTGTTATGCATTCATCGCCGGAATCGATCAGTATTTTTCCCAGCATGGCGATCACGTCGTCCGTGCCCGCGCCGAAAACAAGCCGATTCGGGCTGATATTGTATCTTTTGCTCACCGCCTCGCGCAGCGCCGTGCAGTTTCCGTCCGGATACAGCTGCGCCTCCCCGAATGTTTTCATAACCGCCCCTGCCACATCGGGCGAACAGCCGAGCGGATTTTCGTTGGAGGCCAATTTCACCGCTTCCGTCAGGTTGTATTCCTTCTTTACCGATTCAATCGGGCGCCCGGGAACATACGGCTCCATTTTTTTTAAGTTTTCACGATAATTTATCATAAATTTTCCTTCAAATCAAAATTTAATAATCCCTGTGTTTTTTCCATACGTCGAGAACCATCAGGTACCGCTCCAGCGGCAAACCGTGAAAGGGCACGTTGCTTGTGGTGAATATATACCCTCCATTCGGTTTTCCGTGCTCTATCGCGTATTTTGCGCTTGCGATCACCTCTTCGTCCGTGCCCGTCTGCATCAGGGCGCAGTTCACATTGCCGCACAGGCAGATTTTATCTCCGATTTGACGCTTTACTTCCTTTATATCCACCCTGGCCATCGGATCCAATGAATGTATGCCGTGGGGCTCGCATTCGGCGAGCTGGTCGAGGATGGGCATGATATCGCCGTCGGTGTGCTTGATCGCGTAGGCGCCCGACTGCCTTATGGATTTTACGATCTTTTTGAGATATGGGGTCACAAATTCCCGAAACATCGCAGGCGACAAAAACGGGCCGGAGTTATAGCAGTAGTCGGAGCACAGTATAAACGAGTCAAAACCCGCGTCGACCGCTTTTTTGTTGGATTCTATCGCGCCATTTGCCATGTTTTCGGCGTTTTGCTTTACCGCGTCCGGGTCGTCGGCGATGCGGTAGGCGAAATCGTACATATGGTTTCCGTCGGGAATGCCGAATGTCCCGTCGCCGTGTTTGGTGAGCATGTATTTGTCTCCGGAAATCTTTCTGATTATCCTCGCGGTTTCGAGAGTGTTTTCAAAATTCAAATGATGCAGCGGAATTATGGAATATTCCAGCCTGCCGAACAGTTCAAGCATAAATTCGGCGTTTTCATGCAGTTTTTTGTCGGTTTCGGATTTGGAAAGCCCGTCGAGCTCATGCTGTCTCAAATAGTCTTTTCCAATGTATTCCTTAGTGAGCTGAAATTCGAGTTCAAATGTGGGGATCTGGTCGGGGATCTTGCATGTGAGAGCGGCCACGGCGCGCTCTTTCGGAGTCATCGGCATAATTTTTTTCTCCTTTTAATCGCTTTTTGTAAATCTATGTCCCAATTATACCATACAAATCAGACAAAAACAACAATATCCGCAAAAAAAATTGCAAAATATGTTACAGTTTTTCAAGCCCAAACAGAGCCTGTCCTTGATAGGGTTTTCGGTAATCAAAATACATGCGGTTCCAATGCGCAATCGATTCTTTCAGCTCTTGGTCGTTTGGATTTGCTTTTAATTTTTTTCTTTCATTTTGTTCATTTGAATTTGCAAATCCATTGACGATGTAATGTTCCCACATAGCATTTGTATCGCCTGCCATGCAGGTCAAACAATATCCCAGTTCACTGAAAATATTGCTTAACTCCGAAAGCAGTAACAACTCACCTTCAAAGTCTATGAGTTCCTGCGGGGGATTCGGGATTTTTGAATATGTCCCTATAAATGCCAGTATACCGCCGTTTTTCAGGAATTTTTCTCCCAAAGCAAAGCTGTCTTTGATGTATTCGAGAGATTTGCCCGAAGGTATTTGCGCTCCAACCGTACAGATTACCAAATCATATTTTTCTGTGTCGGCATATTTACGCTTGTCTTCGCAGACGATTTTTATTAAAATCGTGATTTGCATAGTGTTGATAAAATGATGTGATATGTGATATAACCCGAGTTTGAGGTAAAAAAAGTAAAAAAAGGCCGAAAAAATGGTTGACAAATGGGAAAAATTGTGATACAATAAGATAGGTTGACAAGGTGTCATCGAAAAAACGAGTGCGAGTGTGAGGGCGAAAAATGTACATAGAATGCGCAAAACCGAAAGGCAGGTCACCATATCTGCGAGTATCAGAAACATATACAGAAACAAAATCGGGAGTGACAAAAATCAAGAAGAGGATCATCAAAAACATCGGGCCGCTGCCAAAATACGATGACGGAAAGCCGGAATACGTAAAGAGGCTGAAGGAATCATTTAAAGCAGGGGAGCCACTGATTGCGGGATTGGAGGAGTTGGCGAGAGAGAACCCGACGCGGGACATAGTGACGATCCGATTTGACAGGCGATCGGAGGAAGATAAATATACAGCGCCAAAAAACATGGGATATATGATAATAGAAGCGATATACAACAGACTGGGAATAAACGAGGTATTGAGATTACACAAATCGCGGGCGGGAATCACATATGATTTGAACGGGCTGAGCAAAATGCTGGTAATCGGGCGGGTAATGCGACCGGAATCGAAAAGGAAGACACACGAAAGCAAAGGTGAGTATATATTCGAGGTAACAAAATCAGCGAATGAAGCGGAAATATACTGGGCGTTAGATAGTCTGCATGAGAAATCAGAGGGAATCCAGAAACGGATGAACTTGAAGATAGGGCAGGCAATCGGGCGAAACACAGAGGTATGTTATTATGATGTGACGAATTACTATTTTGAGATAAACGAAAACGACGGCGACATAACAGATGAAAGAGGGAAGGTAATGAAAAAAGGGCTGCGAAAAAAGGGAGTATCGAAAGAGAAGCGGAGTAGCCCGATAGTGCAAATGGGGTTATTCATGGACGACAACGGAATCCCGATATCGTATCAGCTGTTTACGGGGAGTGACACGGACACGACGACACTGCGGCCGGCGATGAAAAAGACGATAGACAGCATGAAGTTTGGGCGAGTGATCATCGTGGCGGACGGAGGGTTGAACAGCGGGCCGAACATCGGGCATATATTGGGGGGAAAAAACGGATATATCGTATCGAAAAGCACGAAAAAGAGCGACAAAAACGTGAAGGCGTGGATATTAGACGAATCCGGGTATATATGGAACAAAGAGATGACATTCAAAGTGAAGTCGCAAATCAGGGATCGGACGATCAAGTGCGAGGACGGGACGCCGCTGGAAATCAGGGAAAAGTTGGTATGTTTCTGGAGCCGTAAGCACTACGAGAAGGAGCGTCACGAGAACAAAAAATTCATCGAGTACCTTGAAACGGTGATAGCATATCCGGACAAGCTGAAGGACGGGGAAAAAAAGATAGAGAAATTCCTAAAAAAGGTGGAGGTAGACAAATCGACTGGCGAGGTAGTCAATACGGCGACGCAACTGTGGCTGGACATGGACAAAATCCAGGCATATCTCGATTTGATGGGCTATTACACCATCATGACCAGCGAAATCGAAAAGTCAGACGAGGAGATCATCAGTAAGTATCACGGTCTCTCCCGCATCGAGGACTCGTTTCGCATCACGAAATCCGACCTAGAGGGCAGACCCGTTTTCGTCAGCACCCCCGAACACATCAACGCTCACTTTTTGACCTGCTTCATCGCCCTCACCATCATTCGCCTCATCCAGCACAAAATTTTGCTCTATCTCGGCAAAAACACCAACTCCTCCGATTCCTGGGATTCTGGCTTGTCTGCCGTCCGCATCCAAAACGCTCTCAACGATTGGTTTGCCGATGCTCTCCCTTCCGGCTTTTTCCG
>WQXD01000264.1 GCA_009785015.1 Oscillospiraceae bacterium
ACTCCGGCAAATTCGTTTTATGACCAGTATATCGACGAAGGCATATCGGAGTTCATAAACGCGGCGCTGAGGCTGCTGCAGGAAGAAAACCGGCTGCTCGAAATCGTCAAGCTCGTCGGCTTTGACTCCATATCCGACGCGGACAAACTGAAACTCGAGATTTCAAAATCGATAAGGGAAGATTATCTGCAGCAGTTCGCCTTTCACGAAGTGGATACCTATACTTCGCCGAAAAAACAGTTCGCAATACTCAGGCTCATCATCGACTTTTACAAAAAATCGGCGGAGCTGATCGAAAACAACATAATCAATTTTGCCGATTATTACGCAAAGACCAAACCGCTCAGGGAAAGAATCGCCCGCGTAAAATTCGTCCCCGAAAACAATATCGACGCGATAGATATCGCCGCGCGCGACATGGTCAAGGCCCTGGAGGAAATAAAATCGGAAATTATCAGGAAGATCGAGGGGCAAGTATGATAAAATCATTCAGGAACATTTCAAAAGCCGCCGGCCCGCTGCTTGAGGTGAAAGGCGTCGACGGCGCGGTATATGACGAGCTTGTCGAAGTCATAACTTCAAACGGCGAGAAAAGGCGCGGGCAAGTCATCGAAATACACGAGGACACGGCCCTCATAGAGATATTTGAAGGCACGGCCGGAATAGCGCCGAAAGATTCAAAAGTGAAGTTCATGGGGAAGCCTTTTACCCTCGATGTATCCGAAGGTATGGTCGGCCGGATTTTTGACGGCCTCGGGAGGCCGCTCGACAACGACACGCCGATAATACCCGAAAAACAGCTCGACATCAACGGCGAGGCCATAAATCCGATAGCGCGGGATTATCCCGACGAATTTATACAGACGGGAATCTCGTCCATAGATCAGCTCAACACGCTTGTCCGCGGGCAAAAACTCCCGATATTTTCGGAAGCGGGCCTGCCGCACAAAGAACTCGCCGCGCAAATAGCGAGACAGGCCAAAGTGCTGGGCGGCGAGGAGAGGTTTGCCGTTGTCTTCGCCGCGATCGGAATCACATTTGAAGAAGCCGATTTTTTTATCAAGGATTTCAGGAGCACCGGGGCGCTCGAGCATTCGATTTTGTTTCTGAACTTGGCAAGCGACCCCGCGATGGAGAGGATAGCGACGCCCAAAATGGCTTTGACCGCCGCCGAATTTCTGGCTTTTGAAAAAGACATGCACGTTTTGGTCATTATGAACGACATGACCAATTACTGCGAGGCCCTGAGGGAAATATCGGCCGCAAGGCGCGAAGTTCCGGGGAGAAGGGGATATCCCGGATATTTATACACGAGCCTCGCCATGCTTCTTGAGCGCGCGGGGAGGATTTACGGAAAAAAAGGCTCGATAACCCAAATACCGATACTGACCATGCCCGAAGGGGACATCCTCCATCCGATCCCCGATTTGACCGGATATATCACGGAGGGGCAGCTCATTTTGTCGCGCGAGCTCTACGACAGGCATATAAACCCGCCGATCGACGCCCTCGCCTCGCTCTCGAGGCTGAAAGACAAGGGGATCGGAAAAGGCCGCACGAGAGAAGATCACGCGGGGGTGATGAACCAGGTGTTCGCCGCCTATGCCCAGGGCAAAAACGCGAAGGAGCTCGCGGCGATACTGGGAGAAACCGCGATTTCGGATTTGGACAGGGATTACGCGCGTTTTGCCGAAGCGTTCGAGCAGCAGTTTTTAAACCAGGGATTTTATGAAAACCGCTCAATCACCGACAGCCTGACGATTTCATGGCTGCTGCTGTCGATGCTGCCCAAAGGCGAATTAAAAAGGATAAGCGAGGAATTTATAGAAAAATATCACCCTGTCAAAAATTAGAAGATATAAATAGCCGAAAGGATACAGCAAAATGAACATCACGCCGACCAGAATGGAGCTTTCAAGATACAAGAAACGCCTGAATACTTCAAAAGAAGCGCATAAACTCTTAAAGGACAAGCAGGACGAACTCATGAGAAAGTTTATCGAACTGCTGAAAGAGACCAATATGCTGCGAAGCCAGGTAAATATGAAAGTCAAAACATTTGCCGCCCAGGCCGGTCTCTCCGTGGCGGGGTTTCCCTACAAAATGGTCGAAAATCTTTTTTTGGTCAAGGAAACGCTGATTTCCGCGGAGATAAACAAAAAAAACTGGATGGGCGTTTCGGTGGTGGATATCAAATACGACGTAAAAGAGGCGAAACCGTCCAGCGCGCTGATCTCAAGCCCGCTGCTTTCAAAAACGGAACATGATATGCGCGATTTGCTCCAAACGCTTTTGACTTTGACCTTCTCGGAAAAGAACTGCCATATATTGGCAAAAGAAATCGAAACGCTGCGGCGCAGGGTAAACGCGCTCGAACATATGGTGATACCGGATTTGACCAAAAAAATCAGGATCATCAAAATGAAGCTCAGCGACAGCGAAAGGGATACGATAACAAGGCTGATAAAAGTCAAAACTTTAAAATAGAGTCAAAAAGTAAACGTTTCGGGATCCGCGCCCGATCTCCAGCCGCAGTTTAATTTGAAGATTTCCGCCATATCCGGCTCTGTCACCGTGAAATCGAATATCTGCGTATTCTGCAGTATCCTGTCTTTGTTTGCCGATTTCGGGATATTGATGAATCCTCTCTGCAAGCCCCATTTCAGAATCAATTGCGCCGTGCTTTTGTTATATTTTTGCGCGATTGATTTTAATTTTTCGTCTTCAAGAAGTTTGCCGACCCCGAAAGGGCTCCACGGCTCAAAGACGATTCCTTGTTTTTGGGTATATCCGGCGAGTTCAACCTGTGTCAGCCACGGGTGACATTCGACCTGATTTACGGCGGGCAATAAATTTGACGCGGCGAAGATATCTTCAAGGTGATGTATATTGAAGTTGCATACCCCCACAGCCCTTGCCCGGCCTTCCTTGTATATCCTCTCGAGGATTTTCCACGATTCGACGTATTTGCCCCTGACGGGCCAATGGATGAGATACATATCGAGGTAATCGACTCCGAGGCGCTCGAGGCTTTCCTCAAAGGCTTTGTATTGGTTGTCTTTGCGCTGTTCTTCGTTCCAGAGTTTGGTCGTGATAAAAATATCTTCGCGTTTTATTCCGCTTTCCTTGACTGCCCTGCCGATGCTCGTTTCGTTGCCGTATGCCGCCGCCGTGTCGATATGCCTGTAACCCAGTTCAATTGCCGCCCTGACGGCGTTATATACCGCTTCGTCGTCTCCTATCTGATATGTCCCGAGCCCCAAAATCGGAATGTCAACCCCGTTGTTCAATCTTACTTTTGATAAAAAATTCATTTATATATACCCCTCTCGTATGTATTATACTTAAAGTTTATCACAAAAACAAAGCTTTTTCAAGGCTTTTTCTCATTTTTTTGATAAAAATTTCCGAATGGAGAAAAAATAATGGAAACTCAAATTCATTTGATAAGGCACGGAAAAACGGATGCGAACGAAAAAAGGCTGTACTGCGGTTCGACCGATTTGCCCCTGTCCGATAACGGCGCAAGGGAAATTATGCTCTTGAAAAATCAGGGTATATATCCGGTTGCCGGGGTATTTTTCACGAGCGGGCTTCTCAGAACGGAGCAGACTCTCGATATAATCTGCGGCGAAGTAAAAAGAAAAGCCGTTTTTGATATGGCGGAGTATGATTTCGGGGAATTTGAGATGAAAAGCTATGAGGATTTGAAAGAGCGGGAAGATTATCAGGGTTGGATAACAGACGAAACGGGCGATTTTCAATGTCCGGGCGGCGAAAGCAAAAATCAATTTGCCAAACGCGTAATCGGCGGATTTAATGCCATTGTAAAAGAAATCCGGCAAATCGAAAATTGTTTGGCTTTTATTGCGTGTCACGGCGGGACGATTGCCTGCATTATGGAATATCTTTACCCGAACACAAAAAATTTTTACGAATGGCAGCCGAAACCGGGCCGCGGATATACGCTGCTGCTTGGCAATTGGGAAAGCTCGGAAATATGACAATTATAATTTTAAATTCAAGCAAAAAAATAAGCTGCCGGAACCTTGAAAAATTCCGGCAACTCAATTTTTTTGGCAAAATATTTATTTCTTTTCAAAAACCATTTTGGTGTCGCCGTCTGAGATTGTGATTTTATTGTTGTCGATTGTGCCCTTTTGTGTGTCGCCGTCAATGGTGATTTCGACAGATTTCCCGTCCACTTTGAAAGTTCCGTCCGAAGAGACCCCGAACCAATCCATCACCAATTTACCTCCGTCCGAAAACTCAATGTACGGGTCGCTCCATTCATCCCCCATCATCTCTTTGACGTCCTGCCAGCTCATTTCATCTTCTCCGCCTGTCACATCAATGCAAATGTATTTTCCCGTCAGTTTTGTTTCGCCGCTGCATCCCGCCAGAATTGATAATACCAAGATAACCGCCATTAATGCTGAAATTGCTTTTTTCATTTCGGTTTCCTCCTAAAATAAATTTAATTTGTTTTACTTGGGCGCCAAACTCGACAGAATTGCCTGTACATCCGCGTCTTCGAGGGTTATCTTCGTTTCTCCCAGCTCCAACCAGACAGCGGCTTGAATCTTATGGGCTCCGGCGTCCGTCCAGATAAGGACGCAGGGGACGTCAAAAGCCGTTCCGGACTTTGTGCCCATATACGTGAAACCGGTCCATGTGTATTCGCCTATCTTCACAGGCTCTATATCCGCCGGGCTGTCGTACATGGCTTTATCGATATTGGATCCAAACCTGTCGCCTTCGGGGAAAAAGTAGAACTGGATCATGGGGACAGCCAACAACATGTAATCCATCGCCGTCCCTTTGTGAACCGCCAGTGTATTGGGCTCGACTTCGCCGTCTTTGTAAAACGGGGATACTTCCCATCCCTTTGGAACAAGTACGCTGAAAGTTCCGGTATCGTGCGTTTCACCGGTAATGTCGCCGCCACCGCCGGAAGAATCCTTTTTTTCGCCGTCACAAGCGGCAAGCGCGAACAGACCTGCAAACATCACTGCTGCCAATATAAAGGCTAAGATTTTTTTCATTGTTTTTACCTCCAAATTATGCGGAAAGAACTCCGCGTTTATTATATTTGTTA
>WQXD01000265.1 GCA_009785015.1 Oscillospiraceae bacterium
ATTTTTTGAACATATTTCCCATCTGACTAAATCTGAGGATTCATCGGCGCGCCGAATATTATCCCGGCGGTCATGCCCGCCGCGAAGATTGTTATAATTACGGCGAATACAGCCCCCGTGACCAACAGTCCCTTCGGCGCTTTCGCATTCTTTCCGAAACAGGCGGCCGCGCAAAAAACCTGAAGCACCGCGCCCGCCGCCCCGCCTGCGGTAAATGCCATAAATATCCCGGCCTGATGCGACGCGAATTTGAATACTCCGTACGTATCCAGCGCGCCCGTAAAAAATATGACAAAGGCACTCACAAGCCCGACAATGGAAAACACTTTAAAAACAACCGAAACCCGTCTTTTTTCGCGCGGCGGCTCATTCGGGATGAGTTTCCATGCGCCTATCAGCGTCATGCCCGTGATAAAAGGGTTGACAAGCACAGTGAGCGAAAACAGTATATCACGAAACGCCAAAACGTTCAGCTGCCTTCTTTGCAGAAACGGTATCAAAAGGCTGTTGACGTTAATTTGTAAATTGGCAAAGAAAATGAGCCCTATGGCCATCAAAATTACCGGATAACCCGAGCGTTTGGAAGCGAGCAGCTGAATATAGCCGAAAATGCCGATAGAGATTAGGACAAAGAGAACAAAAGCGTTATCTCTTAACGGCATTTTGCCTCTGTTCGCTATTTCGATGACATTCTGCGCGACCAGACTGACCGCTGAAAAAACGGCGCATACCGAAAACCAGATTTTATGGCCCGCGCCTGTCTGTATCCTATAACTTCGCACAGCGCAGAACATATTGACCGCAATCAGCGAAAGAAACAGCGCGGCGGCATTTACAAGTGAAAGCAGGGTATTTACAAAAGCATGGAAAAAGTCGACATTGGGCAGTATTATATTGCGTATGAAAATATGGGCGATAAGGGCTCCCGCGCTTATCAGCCCTGTATAAAACGCCCGTTTTTTCATGTCCGTTTTAAATATCAGCGGCGATATGACGCCGATCGCGAAAACAATCGCGGAAAAGATAAGGCAGAACACAAATCTCCCGTCGGTAAATAACAAACCAACGGCTCTTGACGGAATATATTGCGCCGTTGCCATCAGTATGCGGGACATGACGGATATATACGCGCTTAAAAACGAAGCAAGCAGCAATATTCCGCCCGCGTATATTTTATGCTTTGTTTTGCCGCTTATCATCAGATAAAGGGCGCAGCCCGCCAAAAAATAAAACAGCAGACCGCAGGCAGCCTGATTGACATGCCACTCCCAAAAAAAGCTTGTCAAAAGCATAATAATCATAGCGGCAGCAGCCAGCCATACCGCCCAAAACGGGTTTGCCTCCAATGCCGCCGGCATTGCCGAGATTTCGGCCTGCCGCCAAAAATTCGGCGCGGGACTCAATACCGGCTCCCCGCAGTTTCTGCAAAATTTGGCGTCGGCGCGCAGCAGATATCCGCATTTTGAACAATTCATAAAATGACATCACCCTTTTAAATTACAGACGCTTTTTATCCGAAACGCCCCGTGATATAATCGTTTGTCCGCTTGTCTTTGGGGTTGGAAAAAATATCGGCGTTCGCGCCTTCCTCTATCAGTTCCCCCATGAAAAAAAACGCTATCCTGTCGCAGACGCGCCCGGCCTGCTGCACATTGTGCGGCGCGAGCACAATAGTAAATTTTTCTTTGAGCTTCGTCAGGGAATCCTCTATCTTGGCAGTCGATATCGGGTCGAGCCCCGAACACGGCCTGTCCAACAAGATCACTTCGGGGTCGAGCGCGAGCACCCTCGCCATGCATACGCGCTGCTGCTGCCCGCCGGAAAGCGAACCTGCGGGCACGTTGAGCCTGTCTTTGATTTCGTCCCAGATGGCCGCTTCGCCAAGCGCGCGCTCGACCGTATCGGCGAGGGCCTTTTTGTTTTTTACGCCGCTCGCCCTCGGGCCGTAGGCCACATTGTCAAAAACAGACATGGGCAGCGGCGTGGGGATATCGAAAACCATGCCCACCCTGCGGCGCAGTTCCGTCAGATTGACGTCCGGCTCGAGGATGTTTTTGCCGTCCATTATTATCTCGCCTTCCACGCGGCTCTCGGAATTCAAGTCGCTCAGGCGGTTCAGCGCGCGCAGCAGCGTGGTTATCCCGCTGTTCGCCGGGCCGAGTGCTCCGAGTATCTCGTTTGCCCGGATTTCAAGATTCAGATTTTTGAGCGCGTGTTTGTCCTTGTAATGGAAATTCAAATTCCTGACGATTATTTTTGCCATCTTCCTACCTTTTTTTTTCTGTAAACCGGTTGATCAACATATTCGCGGCCACATTTATGATAAAAATCAATATAATCAAAAGGGCCGCCGTGCCGTAGGCGTTTTCCATCGATATGCCCTCCCTGGCGAGTATATAGAAGTGGACGGCCATGGTCCGTGTGGGGGACCACAGCGAATCGGGCATGCGGAGCGCCGAGCCCGCAGTCAGAACGACGGCGGCGGTTTCGGCCACGCAGCGCCCCACGCTCAAAATGAGGCCGTTGGCGATCCCGCGCAGCGCCGAAGGGAACACCACCTTGGAGATCGTCTGCCATTTGGTCGCCCCGAGCGAGAAACTGACTTCGCGGTATGACTCCGGCACCGTGCGTATCGCCTCTTCCGCGGTGCGGATCAAAGTGGGCAGAATCATCACCGCGAGCGTCAGGGCCCCGGAGAGAACGGACCACCCGATTCCCATATACTGCACAAAAAATATGAACCCGAACAGCCCGTACACAATCGACGGTATCCCCGCCAGCGAATTGGCGCAGAACCTGATTATCTTGGTGACGATGTTTTCTTTGGTATATTCCGCCAGATAGAACGCCGTGCCGATGCCGAAAGGCGCAGCGATCAAAACGGCTGCGGCGGTCACGAGCAGGGTGCCCACGATGGTGGAGGAAATACCCCCTTCTTTTCCCATGTTTTTCGGGATTTGAGTCAAAAACTCAAAACTGATCACCGGGATCCCCTTTGCCAGTATGTAAATTATCACATAGGCGAGCGTCGCCAGCACGAGCACGGCGGCTGCCCAGATAACTGTTTTGGCTATTTTTTGACCGGTACGCGGACTCATATATCTTTTCTCAATCCTTTCAATCTTTTCTCGCGATATACTGCGCGGCGCTGTTTAAGATCATGATGAGCAAAAACAAGACGATGCCCGTGGCAAACAGGGCCTCCCTGTGCGCGCCCTCGGCGTATCCCATTTCGATCCCTATATTCGTGGTCAGCGTCCTGACGGGGTCCAGAATCGACTCGGGCATGGCGACCGCGTTTCCCAGCACCATAATCACCGCCATCGTCTCCCCGATTGCGCGCCCCACGCCCAAAATCACCGAGGCGACAATCCCCGATTTGGCCGAGGGCAGAAGCACCGAGCGGATCGCCTGCCAGTGCGTCATGCCCAGGGCGAGCGCGCCCGACTTGTACTGAGGCGGGAGGCTGAGTATCGAAACTTCGGATATGCTGATCACCGTCGGCAGGATCATGATGGCCAATATCACCGAACCCGCCAGTATGCTCAGCCCCGGGCCGCCCAGATAGTCCCGTATCAGCGGCACGATGAATACAAGCCCCCAAAACCCGTAAACCACCGACGGTATCCCCGCCAGCAGCTGTATGGCGGGCCTGAATATATTTCTTACGGTCGCCGGGGCGAATTCCGCCAAAAAAATGCTGCAGCAGATTCCCACGGGCACCCCGATGACCGCCGCCCCCAAAGTCACCGAAAGCGACCCGGCTATCATCGGGAAAATTCCGTATTTTCCCTGGCTCGGCGCCCACTCCATTCCGAAAACAAATTTGAGGATGCCCACCTTTCCGATGATGGGCGCACCCTGCACCACGATAAACACCGTGATCAAAACAAGCGCGGATATGGAGGAGAGCGCGAGCGCGAAGAATATGCGCCCCGATAATTTTTCCTTGAATTTTTTCATTTTTGTTGACTTCCCCACGGTAAAATTTTAGTGACTTATGCTTTGGGCGCTCGGGATGAGCCCTTCCCCCGCCAGTATTTTCTGCCCCGGCTCGGAGAGGGTGAACCCGATAAACTGCCCGGTCAGGGCCTCGAGCCCCTCTTTTTCATCGGCAACCGCGACAAACAAAAACGGCCTGAACAGCCCGTAGGCGCCATTTTCGATATTTTCAAACGACGCCTCGATTCCCCCCAAAAAAAGCGCCTTGACTTCTTTCTGGCCCGGTTCGGGCTTGACCAAACCCAAGGAGATAAATCCTATGGAATTGGGGTCGTCTGCCACAAGCAGCCTGACCGCCCCGTTTGAATCCTGCACGATGGCCTTCGGCGTTATGGACTCCTCCCCCATGACAAGCTGCGCGAACGCGTCCCGGGTACCGGAGCCTTCTTCGCGCGTGATCACGTGGATGGCGGCGTTTTGCCCTCCCACTTGCTGCCAGTTTGTCACCCGGGCGCTGTAAATTGCCCGGATCTGGTCGAGGGTGAGGTCCGAAACCGGGTTTTTGGGGTTGACTATGACGGCGAGGCCGTCTTTGGCGATCTCATAAACCAGCAGTTTTTTGCCCGTATTCGCCAGCGCCTCCATTTCGGCCTCCTTGAGCTCCCGCGAGCTCATCCCTATTTCGGCGATACCCGCGACCACGCTTGAAATGCCCGCGGAGGACCCCCCTCCCTGAATTTCGACTTCCAGTTCGGGATACAAAACATGGTACGCCTCCGCCAGCACCTCGGCGTAAGGCTGCACCGAAGTCGATCCGGCCGCGACGATGGAATCCCGGGAGGCGCCGCACGACGGCGCCGAAACAAGAGCGGTCAAAACGGACAAAACCGATATGAGGGCGGCGGTCAGTTTTTTTGCAAACGAATAATTCATCAAAGTCCCCTGAATGTGTAAATTTTTAAATATATATCAAACCATTGACAAGTTTTTTTCATTATATCACAAAAAAGCGCAAAATTCAACAGATAAAATCGGATAAACTAAAAATATTTTTTCGCGCCGCCCGATTCAAAATTATTGACATGGTTTGACGCTGTGTGATAAAACCCGAGTTTCAAGTGAGAAGTAGCAAAAAAGGGAGGAAAAATGGGGA
>WQXD01000266.1 GCA_009785015.1 Oscillospiraceae bacterium
AAAGAAGCTGAAAACCCTTATGTTCTTTGTGCCCATAGCCGAAGCCGCCGCCATCACATTGCCGAAAACCCTCAGATGCTCTTCAAAATCGTCGGTGATCCTTATTTTCCCTATGGGCGAGCCGATGGCCGAGGCCCTTATACCGTACATATCCAGCAGTTTTACCGCTTCGCCCAATTCCTGCTTGTCGAGCGCGCTCACGCTTTTTTGGTTTACGCCGCGCACCTCGATATATTCGATGCCGTTTTCTTTCAAGCCCTTTAGCTGATTTTCAAAATTGTCGTCTATTTCGTCGGCGAACCCGCTCAGTTTTACCGCCATAAATATTTCCCCTTCCCTCAATCCGATAATCAATCCTTGAATTTTCCGGTGGCCATCAGGTTGTCATAGCTGATCTTCATGCTCTCGAAAGCGTTCATATGCACTTCGTCCTGTTCCACGAAATGCCAGATCACGTCGTTTTTGGCCGAAACTTTGAGTATCCTTTTGAAATTCATATTGCCCGTGCAAACTTCCGTCATCCCGATTTTGTCGTTTGACACATTCATGTCCTTTAAATGCGTGGCGAAAATCCTGCCGCTGTGTCTTTTGATAAACGACGCGGGGTCGACGCCTCCCGCCTGCGCCCAGTAAGTGTCGAATGTGAGCATGAATCCGTCTTCGTCGGTGTTCTCCAACAGGATTTCCATACCCGTTTTGCCGTTGAATTTTTCAAACTCGAAGCGGTGGTTGTGATACAAAAAAACCTTTCCGCTCTGTTTGATTTTGCCGATGGCCGGCCCGAAATCCAGAGCGAATTGTTTGAATCCCTCTTCGGTTCTTTCATGGCCGAACATGCCGCCCACCCCTATGCCGTCACAGCCGAAAATATCGTGTTCCTCGATCACTTTTTCGGTTTCGTCCCTGATTTTTTGGGGCGACGTGTGGGTCAGGGTGACCTTCAGGCCGTTGTCCTTCGCGGCTTTTTTGATAAATTCCGGCGAGATGGTGCCGCCTATTCCGGATACCTGAACGTACCTGTATCCGATAGAGGCGATTTTTTCCATGGTTTTTGCGAAATCTTCTTCGTTTTGGGTGTACTCGCGCACAGTGTATAACTGGGCGCCAAGTTTTAAATCCGGCATTTGTGATATACCTCCATATTTTTGAGTTTCGATATACTAATTATAGTTTAAAAAAATCCCGTTGTCAACCATAATTTATTTAATTTTACTTGAAAAAAATCTGAATATATGATATCATTCAAATAAATTCTTTTGTAATTTTTTTGGAGGGGTTGGTTTAAAACATGAAAAAAGCCGTCATCGCGCCGGATTCGTTCAAAGGGACGATGTCGTCGCCCGAAGTCTGCGGGATCATCGCCCGGGCATTTGAAAAAATAAAGCCCGGGACCGCCACCGTGCAAATTCCGGCAGCCGACGGAGGCGAGGGCACCACCGACGCGTTTTTATACGCGATGGGCGGAGAAAAGGTATATGTCAAGACAAAAAATCCCCTGTTTGAGGATATGGAAGCGTATTACGCGATCTTAAAGGACGGCACCGCGGTGATCGAGACGGCGGCGGCTTCGGGGCTGACATTGATAGAAAACAAAAAAGATCCCCTGAACGCCTCCACTTACGGCACGGGGCTGTTGATAAAAGACGCCCTCGACAAAAACTGCCGCAAAATCATACTGGGGCTCGGCGGAAGCGCCACAAGCGACGGCGGCGCGGGGATAATATCCGCCCTCGGCGCGAAGCTGACAAATGAGAACGGGGAAAAGATTGTGCCGTCGAATCTCGGGCTGGGCAGCCTGAAGCACATAGACGTCTCGGCGCTCGACAACAGGCTGAAAGAGCGCGAATTTGTGATAGCCTGCGACGTCGGCAACGTTTTATGCGGGCCCCTCGGGGCCGCGCGCGTGTTCGGGCCGCAAAAAGGCGCAGATGAAAAAACCGTCGGGATATTGGATGAAAACTTAAAAAGATATGCCCATGTACTGCAAAACAAAACGGGCAGGGATATATCAGGTGTTCCGAAGACGGGGGCGGCGGGGGGGATTTTGGCCTCGCTTCTGTCTTTTGACGAATTTTTCAAATGCGAGATCTGTTCGGGCATAGATATAATTTTGGACGCTGCGGGTTTTGACGAAGCCATAAGAGACGCAGACCTCGTGATAACCGGCGAAGGGCGCTTCGATTCCCAGAGCCTTTACGGAAAAGCGGTTTCGGGGATCGCCAAAAGGGCAAAAAAACAAAACAAACCGGTCATAGTGATCGCGGGGGCCGCGGAGGGGTACGGGGACGAAATCTATGACTTGGGCATTCGCGCGGTTTTTTGCGCGTGTTCGGGGCTGTACGCCGATTTTGAACAGTTGAAGAAAATGTGCGCCGGGGATTTATACAGAACTGCGGAAAATATTCTGAGGGTGATTCACTAAACCTTATTAGCAGACTGGTCTTGGTTGTGATTTTTGATATATTCGTCGATACTATCGACAATGTATAGCGGGCTTGTCATGTGCAAGCCATCCCAACACCCAATAATAAACCGCGTCGCACCCGTCTTACGCAGGTAGTTATAGGCGTCCTGCCCGCTGAGTCCCTTTTCATCCTTGTATAATTCAACGCAGGACGCCAAGAACCATACTTCGCCTTTTTGTTTCGTCATATCTGTTCCTCCGGGAAAGTGATTTTTCCTGTGTCCAATTCTTCTTCCAACATATCAAATAAAATTGGATACCCAAGCCGCCACAACTTTGTTTTTGCATCTTCTAACGCTTTATATAGCTGTGAGTTGTATAGGATGTCAGAGGCTTCTTCCAAACTTAGTTTTCGGTTTTTCATTAGTAAATTTATTATTCCCGGAGTTATCATTGCGATTACAGGAGAAATGCTCTTACCCATTAGAAATACCCCCCTTTAATTTCAAAAGATTTGATAAACCGAAGCATGGATAACGCCCTTTCGCTTTTTATGCACACTTGGTCAACAAGTTTACTCGTTTTTAATGTAATGATTGTAACTTCTTCGTTGAGGAATCCACCTAAAAACGCTTGAATTGTCGGCATAACGGCATCATTTGCCACCGCGCCGATAACGATGTCGTAGCTCTCGCCCTTGTAAGTTTTAAGCCTATTATCCGTGACAAAGCGTAGCCACTCAGCATCGGCACTTGCAAATTTGCGAACAGCAAGCGTCGATTCTGCGGCTTCCATGTCGAACTCGTAAACACTGACAGTGGCGATGCCGGTTTTTCTGCGGTTTATAACAATTTCAGAAAAACGAATCGCTTGCCTTTCATTGGTGGTCAAGTAAAACCCTGCACCGAAGTCAAGCCCGCGCGTTTGTACTATCAAACGCGGTTCTTCAACTGCTAAGTTGCTGCCATGATATAAAAGTATATTTTTCACCTCGTTCAACGTATAATTATGCGCAGTTTTGTGCTGTATAATGGTGGTATTCACTAAAGCGGATTGATTTAATAAACTTTGGCTTTTTCGATCCCGGACAAAATCCGCACCGCGCCCTCGGCGAGCGCCTGCATTTCGTATTCGCCCCTGTATACGAGAATTTTCGCGTATGGGCCAACTCGCTTTGAAACGGCGGGGACGATCCAGTCCGATTTCGCCATTCCCCCCGTGAGAATCACCGCGTCGACCGCCTCGCCTTCAAAAGCGGCCAGATAGCCTAAGATATAGAAGGCGATGCGGTAGGCCATCGTATCCAGCAAAAGCGCCGTTTGTCTGTCAATAGCGGCGAGTTCTTCTATTTGGATCAAATCGACCATGCCGGTGTAGGCCATTATCCCGCTTTGCGTGGACAGCTCGCGGTAGAGTTCCTCGCGCGATTTGCCGGAGGTCATGATATAGTCCAAAAGCTGCAGGTTGGGCAGCTGCCCCGGACGGTCTATGCAAAAGGGCCCTTCTTCGGCGGGGCTGCACGCGTCGGTCATGCGGCCCTTGCGGTGGGCGGCGACGGTCACCCCGCCGCCCATATGGGCCACGACAAAATTGCATTCTTCATAGGGCCTGCCGAGCTTTTGGGCGGCGTAGCGCGCCACCGCCTTGTGGTTCAGGGCGTGCACCTTGCAGATGCGGCGTATTTGGGGATGGCCCGTGATATAGCTCTCGGGCATGAATTCATCCACGGAAACCGGATCCGTGTAATAGACGGGCTTGTTGTAGCGCTCTGAGAGTATTTTGCCGCAGAACGGGCTCACGTTGGCGGCGTGCTCGCCCCAGCGCGCGTGTTTTAAATCGTCCAAGAGCGCGTCGTTTACCCCATAAGTCCCGCTTTCGAGCGGTTTGCAGAAACCTCCCCGGCAGGCGATCGCGTCGATACTCGAAAAATCCGGGATTTTTTCGGCGATCACTTCGTCGATGGCCCCCATGCGGAAATCTATCTGGTCATAAACGCGGTAAAACGATTGTATTATTTCGGGGTCGTGCCGCTTGGTCACGGACCATATCTCCCTGCCGTCTTCAAACAGGGCGGTTTTCAAACTCGAAGAACCGGGGTTTATAACAAAAATTCTATACATGATATCTCTATCCTCGCTTGCAGATGATCTATAAGGCTATCATAACATTTTGCTTCGATTTTGTCAAGCGGGTAAAAAAAATTAAACTCAAAAAGAAAGGCATGGTCATAATTATGGAAAACAAAAAAAAACATGCGCAAAAGAGCCTCGCGGGTGATTACGTGCACATGTGGTGGCCAAACGGCTGGTCGATGTACACCGAGGACAAGGGCGATTTGTATTTCAGGGCGGGCACATACGCCATGAGCTGGAATGTGAAAAGCGGATCCATCAACCGTATCGGCGTGGTCAGCGACGGCAAAACGCAGGCGCAGGCCGCCGCCGAGGATAACGAAACGGTGGAAAATATGCCCGCGAGCTCGAGCTCCGTATCGCTGAAAGCAAACGGCGTACAGTGCGCGCCCTCCGCTTTCGGATCCGTCAAAAAAACTTTCACCGACGCCGTATTTGACTACTCTGCGGGCCCGGATACGACCCAGCCGAGCCGGATCGAGGACAGCGGCGCATATATGCAGCGCTGTGATATTCCGTACATAACATTCGACAAC
>WQXD01000267.1 GCA_009785015.1 Oscillospiraceae bacterium
ACTTGTTTGGGCGTGGTCGGTTCACACAGAATATACTTTCCAGCAAAATATCGCGAAATGGGCAAAAGGCTGTACGAAAATCATTATCGCCCACCGTCTCACGACAATACGCGATGCGGATTATATTTTGTTTTTAGACGAGGGCAAAATTATCGAACAGGGTTCGCCCTATGAATTGATCAGAAAAGAGGGCGGCAAATTCAAGGACTATTGGGAAAAACAGTTTTTATTTCAAGAAAGGGAGTAACTCCCCTACTACTCTTCCAGCCACTCGTTATAGAGAAGCTCAAGTTTTTTCTCAAGCCGGGTTTTTTTGTCATAATCCATCGCCGTTTCCGCCTTTTTCAATTCGGCTTCGAGTTCATGGATCAATTCTTCCAATGAAGCAAATGAAACAGGTGAAACGGGCTTTTTTTCGCGGGTTTGTGTTTTTTTCCCTGCCTCCGGGTTTTTGCGCGCGTTCTTTTGGACCGGCGCCGGACGGGTCATTTCGAGGTATTCGTCGAAGCCGCAGTCATATTTTGCGATAACGCCGTTATCCATACTCCATACCTGCCCCGCGAACTTGTTTAGGAAGTACCGGTCATGTGAGACGAACAGCATCGTGCCCTCGAAATCGGACAGCGCGTTTTCTATCCATTCCCGCGAAGCGATATCGAGGTGGTTCGTGGGCTCGTCGAGCAGCAAAAAGTTGACATTCTCCTGCATCATGATACAGAGTTTTAGCCGGCTCTTTTCGCCGCCCGAAAGAACGCCGACCTTTTTGTTTACATCCTCGGCCCGGAAATGGAATCCGGCGAGGATATTGCGGGCCTTATCCGCGGATGCGCCCGTTTTATGGCGCAGCGTGTCCACAATTGTGGCTTCCATATCGTCAAATGTGATGATTTGGGACATATACGCCGCTTTTACGCTTGGGCTGAGTTTTACTTCGCCGCAGTCGGGCTGCTCTTCGCCCGTTATCATTTTTAACAGAGTTGTCTTGCCGCAGCCGTTTGCCCCGATGAGCGCGATACGCTCGTTTCGGCGTATTTTCAGGCTCAGACCGCTTAAAATCAATTTTGTCCCGTAGCTTTTATTCACCGAATCAAACGAAACGATCTCCTTGGAGGCGTAGCTTCCGCTGTCAAACTCCGCCGTCAGCTTTTGCGCCGCGACCGGTTTATCGATTTTTTCCATGTGATCGATCCGCGACAGTATGGCGTGATGCTTTGTGGTGAAACGGTTTTGTTCGACAAACCATTTCGCCCTTTCCTCTATCCGCTTGATTTCTTTCTGCTGGCGTTCATACTGCTCCAGCTGCGAGATATACCTGCGCTCTTTCTCATCAGCGTACCAGCTGTAGTTCCCGCTGTATAAATTCGCTTTGCCTTCTTCGATTTCGACAATCCGCGAAACCACCCGGTCCAAAAACACCCTGTCGTGCGATACCGCGACAACCGTTCCCGGATAATCGCGCAAAAAATTCTCAAGCCATTCAAGCGCGTTGAAATCAAGGTGATTCGTCGGCTCGTCGAGCAGAAGGATGTCGCTTTCCCGCAAAAGGATGCGCGCCAGGTTTACCCGCGTTTTTTCTCCGCCGGAAAGCTGTTCAAACGGGCTGTTTCTGACATTGCGGTCAATATCCATTCCGCTGCACACTTTGTCCAACTTTACCTCGGCGTCATATCCTCCCAGACGCTCGTATTCTTCCATCAGGCGGCCGTACCGGGCGAGCACCGCCGGGTTCGCGTCGCCTTCGATTTTTTTCATCTCGGCGAAAACGCCCGCGGCTTCAAAAAAAGACGAACGCAGCACATCTTCGGCGGTGGAGGCTTTTTCGAATATGGGAATCTGCGCGAGCATTTCGACCTTTTTTCCCGAAGCCTTCGATAAATTTCCGCGCTCGTAAGGCTCTTCCCCCGTGATTATCTTGAACAGCGTGGTTTTGCCGGAACCGTTTTTACCCAGCAGACCGATCTTCTCCCCTTTGTACACTTCAAACGTAATCCCTTTTAACACATGGTTCGAGCCGTAATATTTGTTTATTTCATTGACCGATATATCAATCATTTTTAATTTTTCCTTTACTGTTTTTTATTTTTATTATTTGAACAAAAAAATACCCCTGCGCAAAATCGTTTCGACTGCACAAGGTTACCAAAAAACATAAAGGAGCGCATAAAACTCACGCCGCGCCTTTTTTCGGTGACAGGCATTCAAAACAATTTTGAAAATGGGCGGACTCCCCCCTTGTACCGATCATTTTGAATGAATATTTACGCACTGTATCACTTCCAAAAAACAAAACCGCGCATAAAAATTTAGATTGCTCCACGCCTCTCACCACCTTTTGTTGAATTCAATAGTAGTTATCATATCATAAATTTTTTTGTTTGTCAAGGGCCGGCCAAAAAATTTTTTTGTCGGTATTTGTTGTTTTTTATTGTTTTTTGTGATATACTTGTAATTAATTTCAGTCGATTCGGGAGGGGCAATCAAAATGCTCGTACAAAAAAACAAAACAAAAATATTGTTTCTTGTTCTGTTATATATAATCTTTGTATTTTTGTGTTCATGCAGCTCAAATGAACAAAGCCAAACAGACGCGCCATCCCCCACCTCCCCTCCTGCCCCGCCCGTCAGCTTGATTATCGCGCCGGATGAAGGAGCCATGGAGCCCGCAAAAGGCTCTGTAATAGCGATAACCTATGAAAGCGCCAATAAAAAAGCGGGCAAAATCGAGGGAGAGCCGGAGCAGCGGATAATATACGGCGAGACCGCTGCCGAAAAAATAAGCGCCGTGCCTTCCCTCGGATGGAAATTCCTGCGCTGGAGCGACGGTTCAACCGTGCCCGTGCGGGAGGGCGACAGCTATAAAACGGATGTGACCCTCACGGCGTATTTTGCTCACGACACGCTGAGCATGCCCGCTGTATCGATATCGACCGGCAGCCATGATATCGGCGACAATTATGTGCGCGCCGAAATATCGATCGACTATATCGACCCCGAGATAACGCGAGATTACAGGGCGCAGATACGCGTCCGCGGGGCAAATTCGCGCAGTTATCCCAAACTTTCGTACAAAATCCGCCTTGATGACCGGTACAACCTGCTCGATATAACGACAAAAAAAATAAGAGGCAACAGGCACTATGTGCTGATTGCCGTCTGGAACGATTATTCGCTTCTGCGGACTCCGATGGGTTTCGATTTGATGGATCGGCTTGAGGGGATTCCTTTGTCGCCGAATTATACATATGCAGAAGTATATTTTGACGATGTATACGCAGGCGTGTATCTGCTTGTGGAGGATATACGCGTCGATGAGAACAGGATCGATATCGACGACACAAACACCGGGGACACAAACAGTTTTCTCGTCTCTTCCGCCCCCGGGAGAGAGATTGTGCTATCCTATTCTTCGGGGTATGACGGCGGATATTACGGGGTAAGGGACGAAAATTCGTTTGGAAGCATGCGGATACGCAGCCAGGTCCACAATCAGCAGCAATTAGACTTCGTACAAAACACGCTTCAAAGGGCATGGGATTCGATCCCCGACAGAGAAACGGCAAAGCAGCGTTTTGATATCGCTTCGCTTGTCGACGTGTATATCGCCGCCGAAATCATGAAAGGGCTCGACATCGCGTGGAACAACCATTTTTGGATGCACTATGACGAGTCGTCGGATAAGGTGTACTTCAGCACTTTGTGGGATCTCAAATTCGGCGGCGGAAACCACAGCGGGCACAACGGTTTTTGGGCAAATTTCGAGGGGCTCGGAATGATAGCCGCCCAGGGACAGTGGGGGCAGTATAACCGCTGGTTTATCGAATTGATGAAGCAGGTTTGGTTTCGGGAATTGGTTCAGCGGCGTTTTGCCGAAATCGACGACGTGCTTGATTCCATCGTCCCCATGCTGTATGCCAATTATGATTTGCACAGAGTCAGCTTTGAGCGCAATTTCACGCGCTGGCCCAAAGGCAATATCGGGACTGACTCGAACTTCACCCCCAGACAGGTCGTCGCCCTAAAAAACAACGAGGAAAACGCGAACTACCTCATAAACTGGATGGAACAGAGAATTTCGTGGCTGCGGGCATATATCGGCAGTCCGGACTTCATAAGCCACGCGGGAACGACCAATCCGGGCTAAATGGCAATTATTTCGGCGACAATTCCCGGTATTTGTCGTAAATATTGTCGAAATGGGTCCTCCACATATCATAATTGCTCTCGTAGTACGCCATGAAACTTTTGCTGTTGCTCATAAGCGTCTGAAAGCAGCCCGTTATCGCTTCGCTTGGGTTTCTGTACATATAACCGAAATCAAACACGCGCCCGTCCAATATTATCTGGATCATCCGTATGGATTCTTCATCCCTCGCGAATTTGGTGTTCAGCGTGCTGTCAAAATAGGCGGGCAGTACCGTCCGCCTCGATTCGGCGGACAGGGCTTCCACCACCGTGCCCACCAATTCAAAATCGTCGCTGTATATGGGCAAAACGAGCGCGCTTCCCCTTCCGTCGGTAAAAGTGCGGTATTCTTTTTGCTTTTCGTCCCATTTCGGAAACGGTATGATTCCGTAATCCGATTCCGAGTTCCTCAGTTCAGGCATTTTCATCAGCCATGTCGCTTCAAACAGAATCTGATCCGAATCCCACGATATGGGGTTATATTTTCCCAAATCGATCTCGTTCTGGTCTTTTTTGTATATCACTTTGGAATTGAACAATTCCCTCATTGTTTCGAGGTATTGCGTCGGTTTGCCGTCTTTGTTGAGAATTATTTCGGGATAATCGTCAGAATCCAGTTCAATTGCCTGGATACCTATTCCGTATGCCAGCGCGGTGCTGTGCCATACGTCGCTTGCCGCATACCCGTATCTGTCCTCGACGCCCAGCCTTCCGTCGCCGTTTAAGTCCAAAGTCACGGATTTTATTATTTCGCAGAATTTATCAAAAGTCCATTTGCCCGCATCCACAAGCTCGTATATGTTCTCAATCCCCAGATCTCTTTGCAGATTTTTATTGTATACCATCATAAAAGAGTGTATAATCGAGGGAAACACAAAATCGCT
>WQXD01000268.1 GCA_009785015.1 Oscillospiraceae bacterium
AATCGTATCGTATAGTATTACCGGAACCGTTTAATTATACCAAATGGCAACAGGAATTATACAAGGATAATGTTATGGGAAAGAAAATCATTTGTGTATCAATTATTCCAGTGATTGCCGTACTCATATCGTTTCTTTTTATGAATTGCCAATGGCTCGGCGAAAAGCAATCGCAAGGCATGGTTGCTTTTACTACATACAAGAACATTCCCGGCGTGACCGAAGAAGAAATGGCTGCTATTGAAGCGCTGCGTGACCGGTTTGAGTATTTCGTTTATGGGATGCCGTTTTCTACCGAGGCGTTTATAAACGCCGACGGTGAAGTCGGAGGGTTTACCGCTTTGTTTTCCGAATGGCTGACCGGATTGTTCGGGATTGAATTTAGGCCCGCGTTATACGAATGGCTTGATTTGTTAGACGCGCTTGAAACTGGGGAGGTTTCGTTTACCGGAGAGCTGACGCAGAACCCGGCGCGTTTGGAAATCTATCACATGACCAGTGCGATCGCTACCCGTCCGCTGAAGTATTATCATCTTGCAGACTCAAGACCGCATGAAGAAATAATCAGAGAAAGGCCGCTGCTCTGCGGCTTTATAGAAGGAACCGCCACGGTTAATACGGTAACCTCCGCACTTGAACCCGGGACATTTGAAATAGTCACTCTCGGCGATATAAGTTTAGTTTATGCTGCGTTGAAAAGCGGAATGATCGATGCGTTCTACTATACAGGCACTGCGGAAGCCAATTTTATCGACCACAGCGACATAGTTGCATCGTACTTTTATCCGTTGATTTACCGTCCTGTTTCGCTGACGACGCAGAATGATTCATTGAAAGTTATAATTTCGATCGTAGAAAAAGCATTATACAACGGCGGGTCGGATTACTTGACTGCATTGTACAACGACGGCTATCGGGAATACATCATAAAAAAGCTGTACAACCAATTGACCGAAGAAGAACGTGACTATATACTAAACAACCCGGTAATTCCGGTTGCCGCCACCAGTACAAATTATCCCATGACTTTTTTTAACGCGCGTGAAAATGAATGGCAGGGGATCTTTTTTGATTTGCTTGACGAAATCGAATCGGTCACCGGCTTGTCGTTTGTGCAGGTCAATGACGAGCATATGGATTGGCACAATCTGCTGGATATGCTGCGAAACAGAGAGGCTTATATTGTCGGAGAATTAATATGGACAAGAGAGCGCGAAGAACATTTTATATGGACTGAAACGATTATTCAAAACGATCATCACGCGCTTATATCCAGAACCGATCACCGCAATGTTTCAATTAATGAAATATATCGCACGAAAGTGGGGCTTGCCCGTGATACAGGCTATACCGCTATGTTCCGCCAATGGTTTCCCGGACATGAAAATGCAATTGAGTATGACGGCATTGAAGAAACCTTCGCAGCTTTGCTGAAGGGCGAAGTGGACTTGGTTATGACCACTGAGAGAAGGCTCATGTATCTTACGCATTACCAGGAGGTAACCGGTTTCAAGATAAATTATGTGTTTAACCAAAGTATAAGCACACGCTTCGGGCTCCATAAAGACGAAGTTGTGCTCCGCGGAATAATCGACAAAGCTCTCGGTATTATTGACACCAAAGGGATTGCCAACAGATGGATGCAGACCACATTCGATTACCGCGCAAAGCTTGCCGAAGCGCGGAGACCCCTGTTTATAGGGTTGTCGGCAATGCTTGTGTTTGTACTTGCACTTGTCGCCGCTCTGCTTATTAAAAGCCGTCACGTCGGCAAACAATTGGAAGTTCTTGTAGCTAATCGGACCGGGGAGCTTCAAGCGCAGACACAGCAGATAAAATCTCATTATGAATACACACAAATATTGAGCGATACATTGGCTGAAATTACAAAATCTCCGGCTATATCAGCCGGTATTGTAGACGAAGCGGCGGCTTTGATTGTTCAGGCTGCCTGCGTTTCATTGAAAGCGGATTGTGTAACAATATGGAAATTCGAAAAAGCCAATAACATTCTTAAATGTATTTCGTCTTATGAACTTGGTTTACAAAAAGCCGTTATGCAAAGTGATTTTGACTTGACAAACCGCCCGGATTACGCAAGTCTTTTTGAGCGTAAGCGGCTTATCGTAATAAATGATATGGGAAGTGCCGAAGCGAGCTATGTAAACGCTGATGATGTAGTCAAAACCAAGGTGTGCGCCGCATTATACGCGCCTATTCGTGTCGGCGGCATACCGGTTGCATTAGTCAGCGTTGAGCAAAGACTTACCGGCGATGGCACAGGAACACGCGAATGGACGCTGGAGGAAAAGGACTTTGTTTCCTCGCTTGCCGATTTAACCGCGCTTGCTATTTCAATATTTGAATGGCGGCAAGCGCGTGAGGAAGCGGAGATAGCGAATCAAACTAAAACAAACTTCCTGGCAAACATGAGCCATGAAATACGGACGCCGATGAACAGCATCGTGGGATTTTCCGAACTCGCTTTAGACGATGATATTTCTCCAAAAACCAAAGGATACTTAAATAATATATTAAAAAATTCTGAAGGATTGTTACAGATTATAAATGATATTTTGGATATATCCAAAATTGAAGCGGGGAAAATGGAAATAGAAAATATTCCTTTTAATCCGCACGACTTATTTTCGGCTTGCCAAACAATTGTCATGCCAAGAGCTATTGAAAAAGGCTTGAAAATGCATTTTTATGCGGAGCCTCCCGCGGACAGAATATTATTGGGCGATCCTACAAGATTACGTCAAGTGCTTGTGAATTTATTATCGAACGCGGTTAAATTCACAGAGTCCGGTACGGTGCGCTTGCAGGCGGTTGTCGCAAGTATAACCGAAAGTGCGGTCACTATGCGGGTTGAAGTAAAAGATACCGGTATCGGCATGACCGCCGAGCAAATAGAAAAAATATTCGAGCCGTTTATGCAGGCGGAATCCGAAACAACGAGAAAATACGGCGGCACCGGACTCGGGCTTGCGATTACCAAAAAACTCCTTGAAATGATGGGCGGAGCGCTTGCGGTTGAAAGTGTTCCCGGAGCCGGCAGCAGGTTCAGCTTTGATTTAACACTCGATACGATAAACATTGCCGACGCAGAACCCCGCGGTAAACAGAGTTTGCAAGGCAATATAAAAAAGCCGGTTTTTCAAGGTGAGATTCTTCTTTGCGAAGACAACACTATGAACCAGCAAGTGATATGCGAACATCTCGCAAGAGTCGGGCTTGAAACCGTGGTCGCCGACAACGGCAGTATCGGCGTGGAAATGATACGGGATCGTATTGGAAGCGGCGCGAAGCAGTTTGATTTGATATTCATGGATATGCATATGCCGGTTATGGACGGACTTGAAGCCGCTTCAATAATCCAAAAAATGAAAACCGGTATCCCTATCGTAGCGATGACCGCAAATATAATGACTCGCGACAGAGAATTATATGATGCGAACGGTATAATCGGATATGTCGGCAAGCCGTTCACATCACAGGAATTATGGCACTGCTTAATGAAATTTTTTACTCCTATGAATTGGGAAACAGAAGACGAAAGCCGACAAGATCGGGGCGATGATGAATTGCGCCTCAAGCTTATAAACAGATTTGTCGAAACCAATAAAAATAAATTCGGGGAAATAATCGGCGCATTGGAAGCCGGCGACATTAAACTTGCACATAGATTAGCGCATACCTTAAAGAGTAACGCGGGTCAGCTGCGTAAAACAAGCCTGCAGCAAGCGGCAGGCGAAATTGAAAGCAATTTGATCAACGGCGAAAACCGCGTTACTTCCCGGCAAATGAAAATTTTCGAACATGAATTGAACGAGGTTCTTGCAGAATTCGAATTAATAATCCGTGAAACGGCTGTATCGGTTGATGTTAATAATCAACCAGACATCGCGGCGGTTCGCAAAGTGCTGAATGATTTGGAAACTCTATTGAATGAAGGCGATCCAGAGTGCTTGATGTATACTGATAAGTTGCGGCTTATTCCGGGTAGCGAAGATATAATCCGGCATATGGAGAATTTTGATTTTGCGTTAGCCGCCGAGTCGCTCGCCAAGCTGAGTGGTAAATTAGTGGACTGACTGATTAGGATTATGTTTATATTCGGCCTTACGCGCATGGGATGCGTTTACCTGGTTTTCGTACTGCTGGTGTCGCTCGCGGCGGTAAGCGCCGGAAACAACGCCCTGTACGCTCTTCTGGCCATCATGCTTTCAGCAGTCGTTGTTTCCAGCATTATTTCCCGAAATACACTGAAGCAACTGTCGCTGACATTGCAAACGCCAGACCGCATATTTGCCGGGAAAACCGTTATTACCAGAGTGGCGCTGACAAACACGAAGCGGCTGTTTCCTTCCCTCGCCATTTTTGTGGAAGAAATGACGGGCAGCGTGCCGGAAAGACAACAGCAGGCGGTTTGTTTTCCGGTTCTCCGCGCGGGGGAAACCCGTTCCGAGCGCCTGGAGCAATCGTTTCCGCTCCGGGGGCGGCGGCGGCAGACGCTCCAGGTTACCACGCGATTCCCCTTGGGATTTTTTCATCGCCGCGATCCGCTGCCTTCACAGGAGCTGCTCGTGTATCCGGCGATTGGAGGAATTCCGGAATTTTTACGGAAGGATATCATGTCCGGCCGCCGGGAAAGCCGCCGGCGCGGTTCAGGCGAAAATTTCTATTCCATACGCGAATACCAGGACGGCGAAAGCGTCCGCGTTATTGATTGGAAAGCGACGGCGAAAGCGCGGAAGCTGATGGCTCGAGAATACGCCCGTGAGGATGAAATGCGCTGCCTTTTGATTCTGGATACGTACGCGGTTCCGGAAAAAGGCAAAACGGAAAATATTGAAAATGACAATACCGACGAATTTTTCGAAAAAGCCGTTTCGCTTGCCGCCGGACTCGCGGCGTATTTTATTAAGGAAGGAGCTACTCTGGAATTTCTCACGCCGGAAGTTCATATTCCCGCCGGTTCCGGCGAAA
>WQXD01000269.1 GCA_009785015.1 Oscillospiraceae bacterium
CGCCCTTTCCTTGAATATCCTGACGGCAGGAGGGTTTATGACATTGAATGAAGCCCCGGAAATACTCGTCTTTGCGGGGCCTAACGGTTCCGGCAAAAGTACAGTCACGCAGGCTTGGGAAAAAGCCGGATTGTATATCAACGCCGATGACATCAAGGCAGCGCGCGGTTGTTCCGACCTTGAAGCCGCCGAAGAAGCGGAGCGTTTGCGTGAGTTGTGTTTGTCAGAACGACGTTCTTTTGTTTTCGAGACCGTTCTGTCGACAGAGCGCAATCTTGACTTGCTTATCCGCGCAAAAGCCGCCGGGTTTCAAATTGAGAGCGTATTCGTCATGACGGCAGACCCGGAGTTGAATGTATTTCGCGTAAAGAGCCGTGAATTGTCGGGCGGTCACAGTGTCCCGCCCGACAAAATCCGCAGCCGGTACCCAAAAGCACTCGCTAACATTTCAAAGTTGCTGGCGCTCTCCGATGTATTTCGGCTCGTTGACAATACCGGCCAACCGGAAATCCTGTTTACCAAAGATGAAGCAGGGCAGCAAATACGCCCCAACCGATATTGGACAGTCGAGGCAATAGAGAACCTGACAACGGGTTAATTTTTCTTTTGACTAACTTTTCGGCAAATGGCTCACAGGGACAAACACGCCTTTGGCTATATCTTCGGCGCGTAAAGCGTTCTTTTTCGCGTCCATCGCCGCCTTTTTCTTCGCCTTTGTCTTTTCGTAATCCTCGGCAACCTTGCCGCGCTCCTTACGCCGTAAATCTGATATATCATGGTTTCTGATGTATTCCATTTGCACAGTTCGACAAAATACCTCTTGACAACTAAAAAAATATATGATATAGTAACTATAACAAAAAGAGGTGAAAAATGCAAGTTATCACGTCATACAAAGTCAAGATAAACGGCTACAATTGCATATTCGAGGACACGCTGAAAATATACCGCAGAGAGGCAGTCCGGCGTAAATACATTCGCCCGATGCCACGTCTACATTGCGATAGCATTTGGGCGTGGTCGGTTCACACATTTTGCTGTTATACTTGCTTATGAGGGGGGATTGATTATGGATAGAAAAGAGAAATTTGTCATACCGCCGTATGAAGTACAAAAAAAGGACGACGGCCGCAGCCCGAAGAACACCGATTTGGCAATACCCGCATACAGCAGCGCGCCAAATTCCATGGAGGATTTTATCGGGGCCAACCATATAAACGTGCCCTATTCGCTGTCCGGGGAAAACTGCCTTGTCGACGGGGCGCGGATGCTGCGTTCTTTGGGCAGCAGGACCATCAAGGTTTATCTCGAATTGTATTACAAAAACCGTTACGCGGCGAACATGAACTGGAGCGATAAAATCGAATCGGCGGCAGATCTGGCGCGGGAGGAATGTTTCGCCGAGCTTTTCGGAATGGATTTTCACACATTCGTGCTCGGCGCGTATATGTGGAGCGACAACTGGGGCAACCCGGCCACATATTTCGCAAAGCGGTTCCCCGACGAGGCGCGCGAAAAGGAATACCGCGACATATATGAGCTGACATATTATCTGTGCAGGACCTATGCCGGAACCGGCAAATCTTTCATACTGCAGAACTGGGAGGGCGACTGGGCAGTCAGGAGCAGCCACCCGGATTACACCGCCGCGGACGCCTATGCGACCCCTGACGCGCTCGGGCGCATGATCGAATGGACGAATACGCGCCAGGACGCCGTCATGGCCGCCCGCAGGGACGCCGGCTGCGAAGGCGTCAGCGTCTGCCACGCGCTCGAAGTCAACCTGATCCAAATCGGAATCGACGGGCATCCCTGCGTGACCAAAGACGTGATACCGCACACATACTGCGATTTTTACGCCTATTCGGCATACGACACGCTGATGATGACGCCAAAGGCGTTCGCCGGCGCTTTGGCTTACCTGCGCCAAATGGCCGGCTCCAACCGCACCGGCGGCAAAAGCGGCCTGTATATCGGCGAAGCGGGCTACCCCGAAGTGATCTACGGGGCCGGCGAAGTGCAGAGCCGCCTGTCGCCTTCCATCGACATAGCGCGCGAGATGGGCTATGCCCATTACCTGTACTGGTCGATCTATGACGAGCCGCCCGCCATGGGGTACTGGCTGCTTCGGCCCGACGGCTCGAGGAGCGTCATGTGGAACGAGCTGTACAAGCGCCTTTACGGCGGCGCGGACGACCCGCTGTATTTGGAAAATATGAAAATCGGAAATTAAAGGGGGAGGTTTGTTTTATGAAAAAAATCTGTGTATTGGGTTCAAGCCTTATGTGGACGCCCACATTGGTCAGCGACATACTCGCCGTGTTCGATGAAGCCGTCGAGATACGGTTCATCGACTTAAACGCCGAACCCGCCGAAATATGCGCCTCGTGGGGCGAAGCAAAATCCAAAAGCTGCGGCAGGGCGGATAAGTTTGACGCGTATACCGACCGCAGGGCGGCGCTCGCGGGCGCGGACGCCGTGCTCATAACGCTGTCCACCGGAGGGCTCGCCGCTATGGAAAACGATATCGCCATACCCGAAAAGTACGGCATACTGGCGACCGTAGGCGACACTGCGGGGCCGGGGGGCTGGTCGCGCTCCGTCCGCAATATCCCGGTTTTTATGGAATTCGCGCGTGACTTTGGCGAGCTGTGCCCGACGGCCTTCATCGCCAATTACACGAATCCGATGTCCTCGCTGACCGCCGCCCTGCAAAAGTCGTGCCAAAATCCCGTCTCGGGATTCTGCCACGCCTATTTTGAGATAAAAGACATAATACAATCCATATTCCGCCTTCCCGGCTGGGACGGCATATCCGTGGAAATAGCGGGCATGAACCACTTCACCTGGGTCACGAACTTCAAAATACACGGAGAGGACGGATACGCTCTGCTGCGAAAAAAAATCGGCCGCGGCTCTCTCAGGGATGTGATACCCCAAAACAGCGCGGACGAGCTCGGATATTATTCCGCGCATAATTTGTGCGTGGAGCTGTACGACGCCTTCAAATTTCTCCCCTACCCCGCCGACAGGCATACGTCCGAATTTGTGTCGTATGTGCTCACGAACAATCCGGACCACGTGACAAAATCGGACGGCGCGGGCCTGAAATACGGCGTCGTGCGGCGCTTCAACGTCGCGCGCACCACAATAGAGCAGCGCAGAAAAAACATTCCGGAGTACAAAAAAAGAATGATCGGCGAAACCGAAAGCCTTCGCGGGAGAAGCGGGGGGCAGCCGCAGAAAAGCAGGGAAACCGGAGTTGACATGATACGCGCCTACTTATGCGGCGGCGCGCTCGTGGATGCGGTGAATACGCTCAATATCGGGCAGATACAAGGTCTGCCCCGGGGCTCCTGCGTGGAGACGATGGGCGTGGCCGACGGTTTCGGGGTGCGCCCGGTGACGGTGAACGCCATCCCGGAATATCTGCTGGAGATCATGCGGCCCCAGGCGGTCTGCCAGTCGTGGATAGTCGAGGCCATGATGACAAAAAACATGGAACTTTTGATGCATGCGCTGTACCGCGACCCTCAGTGCGCCTTCATGCCGCCCTCGGATATAGCGGCGATGGGGACAAAGCTTTTGGAAGCCAACGAAAAAATCATGTCGCGGGCGGTTTTCGATTGAAACAAAAAAAGGAGTACGGAAATAATGAGTAAAAAAATTATCGCGTTTGTCCTCGCGGCCGTTTTGGCTCTCGCTCCCCTTCCCGCTCTCGGTTTCACCTCTTCCGACTGGGCGAAGCCGGAGCTCGACAAGGCGCAGGCACAGGGGCTGATCCCCGGCGCTTTCAAAAACGCCGACTTGAAAAAAACTTCCACCCGCGCCGAATTCTGCGCGTTGGTCGTCGCGCTGTATGAAAAAATCAAGGGCGAAATCAAAGGGCGCGCGCAATTTACCGACACAAAGGATATAAACGTCGAAAAAGCGGCGGCAATCGAAGTTGTGAAAGGCGTGGGCGGCAATAAATTCGACCCGGACGCGGAACTGAACCGCGAGCAGGCGGCAGTCATGCTGGCCCGTTTGGCCGAAGCCGTCGGCAAGCCGTTCGTGAAAAAAGCGGCGACGTTTGCCGACAGGGACAAAATAGCGGGATGGGCGCTGGAGGCTGTGGGGCAGGTGCAGGCAGCGGGCATAATGGGGGGCACGGGCAAAAACACATTCGCGCCGAAAGACCCCTACACGCGGGAACAGTGCGTGATCACGGTGCTCAGGACGTATGACGCAGTGACCCAAATCAGGCTGACAGACGCCGTATTCGACGTGGTGAAAAGCGGCAGATATCATATAAAAATGGAAATGAAAGGCGATCAAATCGAAGCCGTCGTGGAAATCTACGCCAAAAACGGCATGACCGCCGCCGTGACGGATTTGATGGGAGGGATGCGCATGGTGAACAAAAACGGCAAAACGTACAACATAATGGACGCCTTTAAAACCGTGAGCGTGACCAAATCGCCGCCATACGACGATTTTTTTGTCATAGCGGACGAAACGAAACTGACATATGTCGGCGAGGGTTCCGGCATATTCAAGGGAAAGACATATAAGTATGACGAATACAAGCTTGAAAACGGGGCGAAAATGTATTATTTCATGTCCGGCGCCAATCTTGCGGGTATGCGCACGATAGACGCGGAGGGCTCCGTGACCGAAATGGAAGTGCTCGCCTTCGACCAAAACGTGCCTGACAGCGTTTTCGTGATCCCGTCGGATTACGAGCTTGTGGAGACCGACTGAATTATTATGGATTTCGCGGTTTTGCCTGCGGCAACTTGTCAAGGACTTTTTAATCAACAACAGGCAACTTTTTTGTGAACGAAAAAAATAATGATGGAAATCAGGCGCAAAACGTAATATAACGTGAGTTCGACAGAAAAAGCAAGGGAAAACGACGGATATACGGGAGGTTTCCTTGCCTCCCTTGCTAAAGGGAGGGGGACCGCCGCAGCGGTGGGGGGATTCGAAATCTGATCTACC
>WQXD01000270.1 GCA_009785015.1 Oscillospiraceae bacterium
ACACCGCCTACGCTATTCTTGTCGCCATTTCCTATATACTTGACCATACAACTTCCGTATGTTGCGTCGTCTTTATCCATTTCCATTATTAGATCGTACAATTCAGCAGTATCTTTGGAATAGTAGCGTACTATACCTTTTTCCATGCCACTGCTGCCTTCCCTATCTTGTATATTGCTGATTAATAAAAAATTATTCCAAAACTGTTCCTCCATTTCCCATTTTTCCATATAACGCGGAGCGGAAACAGCTATTGCTTTTTGGTTCATAAATCAATGCCACCTTTCAAATTCTGTATTGATTAATAATTATTAGTGGAAGTTACGACTTTTTAGCAAAATATATTTCGTGACCGCTTTCAATGAAACCTGCCGAAAGCGCAGTTTTTTGTGAAGCAATATTATCAAAATCTGTCATATAGCGTATTTCTCTACCTTCATTATATCATAGAAAACAAAAGAAAACAATAACGCTTGTAAAAATTTACATACAAGCCATGAATTCGAAAATATATTCGGATATGATACGTAATGATATTAATTTATTTTGAGGAACATGAATATGAATAATTCGCAAAATGCAGAAGATAAACGCAAGCATATATTTTCAAACTGCATTTTCGCCGTAAAAACAATATACCGTCAATTTTCCGTAATTTCGCAGGATTTTGTGAAATATCAACTCTCGCTGAGGGAAAATATAGGGATAAGTATGCCGAACCGGATTCATGACGACGAAAGGCTCATGCAGAGCGCAAAAGCGGCGAATATCGAAAATGTTGAAAACGGCTCTCACAGCGAATTGCTTGATATGAACGGCGAGTACAGCCGTATATGGAACGAACAGGCAAAATGGTATGTATAAGCATTAAAAATAATTTACGGAGATTTCGATAATGTTGAACAAAATATGGGATAAAATTGACGAGGGAGCGGCTTTATCAAAAGAAGAATCCGTTGCTTTGCTGAATATCGGCAATACCTCAAACGATTTCTACAAGCTGATTTCAAAGGCTAACGAACTGTCGCGGAAACAATACCAAAACAAAGGTTATATTTTCGCGCAAATCGGGATAAATGCGTCGCCGTGCAGTGGAAATTGCAAGTTTTGTTCTTTGGCGAAAAACAATTATTCTGTTGACAGCCAATTTGAAAAAAGTACGAGAGAAATAATTGCACAGGCAAAAATGATTGCCGATGAAAACGTTGAAGCACTCTTTTTAATGACAACAGCGGATTTTGATAAAAACAAGTTTTTATCTATCGGCAAATCGGTAAAAGCCGTACTGCCGGAAAGCGTACATTTGGTTGCCAACATAGGCGACTTCGATATAGAGTACGCGGTAAAAATGAAAGCAACCGGCTTTTCGGGAGCGTACCATGTTGTCAGGCTTCGCGAAGGAATTGTCACCGAAATTAAGAAAGAAACCCGAATAAACACGCTGAACGCGATACAATCCGCAGGGCTTGACTTGTATTATTGCATCGAGCCTATCGGGAAAGAACACACCTATGAGGAAATAGCCGATGAAATGATAAGGGCAAGGGATTACAAAGTCGATATTATGGCGGTTATGGGGCGTGTCGGCGTACAAGGAACGTCCTACGAAAACGAGCAGGGCATTTCCGAAATTGAACTCACAAAAATTGCCGCAGTGACAAGGATTGTGAGCAATCCACGAAAATCCATGAACGTACATGAGCCCAAAAAAATGCCTTTGTTGGCGGGGGTGAATCAGCTTTACGCGGAGTTTGGCGGAAACCCGCGCGATACGCAATCGACAACAGAAAACAACCGGGGTTTTGATTTGACAAGCGTCAAAAATCTATTGAGGGACGCGGAATACGGAATATGATGAGTATAATGATAGATCTAATTAAATCATCCTCTCTATTCTATCACAATCGGAGTATTTCGTACGACATTATGTTTCCAGCGGCCGGATATGATAAAACATATTATGATAATAAGCGAACCTGCGCTGGCAACCGGCGCACCCATACCAACGCCTCTGAGACCCCAGCCCAAAACGGAACCGAATAAGTAACACACCGGCACGCGAAGCAGAACGGCGGAAATCATGCTGTTGAAAAGGGTAAAAACGGTATGCCCCCCTCCGATAAACAATCCGTTGATGCAGAATATAAACGGGATGACAAGAAAATCAAAACTGAACGTGCGTATATATGTGACCCCGGCTTCTACCATCTGCATGTCATTCCCAAATAAAGCTACTATATTGGCGGGAAATATCTGCACGATTATAAACATCAGATAACTTATGCATACCGAAAAAATAATGCCGAGCTTGCAGGCGTGTACCGCGCGGTCCAATCTGCCGGCCCCTATATTCTGCGCGCTCATGGTCGAAACTGACGCGCTCATCGCCATTATCGGCATAAAAACAAAACTGTTGAACTTTCCCACTGCTCCCGCGGCAGCCGACGCGGTCACCCCAATGGTGTTCACTATCGTTGTCAAAAACAAAAAAGACAGGCTTGTCACGCCGTTTTGTATGCTTGTCGGCAATCCGATTTTGAATATGAGCCTTAACTGCCGTTTATCGATTTTGAAAGACGACGGCTTGAAATCGAACTGAAATTTTCGTTTTATCATGTATATTATGCAGAGGACTACGCTCAATGCCTGCGATATGACGGTGGCGAATGCCGCTCCCCATGCCGCCCAACCAAATACAGCGACAAAAATCAAATCCAAAACTATATTTGTAAAACAAGCGATCGTAATAAAGTAAAACGGGCTTTTTGAATCACCCATTCCCCTGAGTATCGCGCTCAGCGCATTATATGTAAAAATAAAAATTATGCCTGTGAGAGTTACGGTCAGATATCTGTCGCTTTCGCCGTACGATTCCGGCGGCGTTTGGATCAAATCAAGCACAACCCCCTTAAAAACAAGCATTACCGCCGTGATAATTACCCCCATGATGATCAGCAGGGTCAGTATTGTCGCGATAACTTTTTCCACTTCTTTTCGGTTGTCCGAGCCGATATACTGCCCGATCAGAACTGTCGCGCCCACGCAGAAACCAACCACTATATTTGTGAGAATAAAAGTGACCTGACCGCCTATGTTGACTCCCGACATGCTTTCAGGACCGCAAAAGTTCCCCACGATAAGCATATCGGCCACGTTGTATAAAGATTGTATCAGATTGGACGCCAAAAACGGGAGCGAAAATAAAATCAGTTTTTTCAGTACGTTTCCCTCTGACATATTGTTTTCAAATTTGTTCATTACATATTACATTCCTTGCGTCATAAAAGTCTTTTTATTATTTTAACACATTTTTTATCATAATGCAAACAAAATTTATAAAATTATTCGAACAACCCTGTTGTTTTACCTGTCATACCATTGCGCCTGCGTTGAATACAATCTCGCATACTCGCCGCTGCCCGACAGCAAATCGTCGTGAGAGCCGTCTTCGACGATTTCTCCGTCCTTGAATACGACAACCCTGTCGGCAAGAGAGGCGACGCTTATTCTGTGCGTAACCATGATAACGGTTTTGCCCTCTGTCATCGCTATATATTTTTTGAATACTTCCGCTTCGGCAAGCGGGTCTAAATTACTCGTAGGTTCGTCAAGGACGATAAAATCCCGGTCGCGGTAATATGCCCGCGCAATCGCTATCTTCTGCCATTGGCCGCCGGACAATTCCGTGCCTCCTATGTCTTTGCCGAGCATAGCTTCTTTATCCGCCCCTTCAAACCCCGAAAATTCGAGCGCCGCGTCAATCCGGCTTTCATTTCTTCCTTTTTCAACATCGCCCAAAAACACATTGTCCGCGACGGTGAATGTATTAAAGCGCGCAGGTTCCTGGAACACACACGACGACGACTTATATTTGTCCAAAAAAGCCATATCCTTCACGTTTTCGCCGTTTATATAAATTTTGCCGTGCGACACTTCGAGCATACCTGTCAGCAGCTTGACAAACGTCGTTTTACCCGCGCCGTTTTCACCGACAAACGCCACTTTTTCGCCTTTTTTAATTCTGAAATTTGCGTTTATCACTCTGTATTCGTCCGTCAGCGGATAACGGTATGTCACGTTTTCAGCCTCCAGAGCCTCTATATCCGACTTCGTTTTTACGCCGTCTGTATCTTTTGAAATCTGTTCGCTTAAATCTATGAGTTCAAAAAATTGCGCCGACTCGTTTTTCTTCGAGACAAAATTCGCGATTGAGCCGAATAACTGCGATGTGCTGCCCATGAGAGTACCGATTAGGGCCAATACCGCGCCGAGCGCGCCTATTGAAAGTTTGCCCTGCGTCAGCAAAACAATCGCAAAAACATTCGCCGCAATGCTCGCCGTGTTTGATATAAAGCCGCTGATTGTTCCGAGTATGAACACGTTGAATTGATTCTTTTTTTCTTTCACGACATAATCGTCGGCGAGGACTTTCCATTTGGCAAAGAAAAAATCAAACAGATTCAACGCCTTTACTTCTTTAGCCGAGCCGCCAAGCAAAACGCCCTGATAATATCCGGCTTCGCGCAGAATTTTTCCGTTGTCGCGCGAGAATTTGAAGTTGAGCTTATCGCCGACATAAGTCGTATAAAGGGTGGGAATCGGCGCGGCAAGAACGATAAAACAAAGCCACGGGTTGAAAATATAGAGTGAAGCGGCGACCATAATGACAGAAACTATTTTTGCTATTATGACATAGCCTTCGATTATAACGCCTCTTTGCAGCGAACTCCATTCGCCGCCCATCGAATCAAAACTGCGGTTGATTATATCGTTGATTTTGGGAACTTCCATATAGTCCGGGTAGAGTTTCGAGATTTTTTTGAAAAGTTTTGCCTGGAATTTCTCCTGCAGGCGGTGATCCTGCACTTTGCTCAAACGCTCAATATCTTCGCCGCCGTAAAGATAACGGTTTATCATATTGCTTGCAAATCCGATGAACCAATATAACGCCGCGAGGCCGATCAAT
>WQXD01000271.1 GCA_009785015.1 Oscillospiraceae bacterium
CGCTTGACAGGGAAGAAAAATATAAGCAGCATAGCAATATAGACAGAGCAAAAAGCGTCATGAAGCGGGCGCGATGCTACCGGTAATGACTTCGATGGAAGTCAGGGGTAGTGAAAGTCAAACGGAAGCAAGGTAGTGCGCGAAATCTTTCGAGGTCTGCGAGAGACTTGCCAGTACGATTGAACCCCCTGCCTTTAGGCATGGGGAGCTTCAGATCATGACCAAAGATGATACCGAATAGTTCTCCCATAAAACAACAAAATATATGGCGGAACTACGTGGAAAGTATATGGAGGGAGCTAAAAATGATGCGGATAAAAGTTTTGGAGTACGGGTTCAAACAAACTCTGGAAGAAGGAAGAGTAGAAGGAAGAGCAGAAGGGAAAACAGAAGCCAAAAACCAGATAAAGCGCATAAAATCGCTTTACATCGCGGAGCATATGACGCCGGCAGAGATCGCCGAAAAAGAACAGATCACAAAAGAACAAGTCACGGAAATCCTCGAATTACTCGGGCTTGTTGAACCTTGATTTTGCCTTTTTTTTGATAAATATTCCCTAAAAAACAAAAGCCTGATATACCGCGAGTATATCAAGCTTTTTTGTGGGGTGAACGACGGAATTCGAATCCGCGGCCTTCAGGGCCACAACCTGACGCTCTAACCAACTGAGCTACGCCCACCATTTTCGTGTCTGCCTATGCATTATATCATATAAGCCGGCCCATGTCAATACAAATTTTCAAATTTTTTCATAAATTCGATATAATAAAACACCGTCGAAATCAAGCACATACGAATCTCCCTTGCATCTAAACAGCGAAATCAGAAACACAACGTCCGCACCCGCGAAAAAGGCGCACAAAATGCTCGCGATTACAAATATGAAATCCCCCACAGCCAGCGCGATTATATACGGCGCCGCCACGGCGAGGGCGGCATATATCAAAAGGCAGAGCCGGTACTGCCGGACTTTTATGGGTTCGGCGAGGCAGCAGTGGGGTTTTTGCACCTCTTTTATTATCTTGAACTTCACGCTGGCGAATTTTCCCTCCGAAAATAACGAGAGCATCGCCGCCTTTATTATCATGGCGGCGGCTATAAACAAAAACATCCCGAGCGCCAGTATAAAAATTTCGAGCAGAAACGTGGTCTTGAAAATCGTCGCGAAAATGTTGGCGTAATCACGGCCCAACAGATATATGCAGATTTCGGCGGCGCATACCGGCAAAAAAAACAGGCAGACGAGCAAATTCATCTTCTTTACGGAAGAAAACATTTCCACCGCGTTATATTTTTCCTTGTCGAATTTTACAGTAAGCATAAAAAACCCCCCGCGCGCGGCGCGTAAAATCAATACTATTTTTATTATACCCCAAAAACAAAAATATTTCAATATGTTTTTGATAAATATTTTTTGTTGACAAATTCCGGAAAGGGTAGTATAATATATATAAAAGGGCGGTATATCGGAGGGACGCTATGGACGATTTGAAAATAACGGATATAATAGACGCGCACGGCCACCTCGGGGATATACTGTACCCGGGCGGAGGGGAACTCATATTCAAGACGGGGATAAAATTCCCGCGCGAATTTTTGCAGTGGTTTTTGTGCGAGCGCGTTTTATACGCTGAGACGTTTTGGTTCAAAGCCGCAAATCGGATTTCCCCGTTCTGGTCGGTGAAAAGCGAGCGCAGGCGAAACCGCGCCGCCACGCTTGAAAACCTGCGAAAATCGCTTGAGGGCACAAATATAACGCGCTGCGTCTGCGCGCCGGTGGCCCCGAACTGCGCATATGAGGACATAGCCGCCGCGGCCCGCGAGGAACCCCGCATAGCGGCGTTCTGCTCTCCCGATTTTACCCTTGGCCAAAAAATGCGCGATAAATTGGAGGGGGATCTCAAAATGGGGGCGGCGGGGGTAAAAATACACCCCATATTGCAAGCCGCCGAAGCGGATTCGGAACGTGTGGCCTCGGCTGCGGATGCGGCGCAGAAATACGCGAAGCCCGTATTGATCCATGCGGGCCCCGCGAGATATTATCTGCCAAAGAAAGACAAAACCCATGCTTTGGATTTCGTTTCATTTGCTTCAATCGACAAAATCGAGCGGTTGGTCGCGGCTTTCCCCGCGGTAAATTTTATCGTAGGCCATGCGGGCTTGGACGATTTCGGCAAGGTGATCGATGTTATTCCGAAGTACAAAAACGCCTATGTCGATACCAGTTTCCAATGCCCGGAATCGATCAAAGCTTTGATTTCGGCGTTTGGAGCCGGCAGGGTGCTGTTTGCTTCCGACTGGCATTACGGCAAAAGAAAACCCATGATCAAAACCGCGCTCGCCGCCTGCGGAAAGGACTCCGGCCTGCAAAGGGCGGTGTTTCACGACAACGCGGCAAGTCTGTTTTGAAATTTTATTAGAAATAAGGGTAAGCGGCATGATAAAAAAAGAATACGAAAAACTGCTCGCGAAAGTGCAGAAACCCGCGCGTTACACGGGAGGGGAATACAACGAAGTCATAAAGGACAAATCAAAAATCGACGTGCGCTTCGCTTTCGCTTTTCCCGATATGTACGAGATCGGCATGTCCAATCTGGGCATGAAGATCCTGTACGGCGTTTTGAATTCGCTCGATTATGTGTGGTGCGAGAGGGTTTTCGCGCCCGCGGGCGACATGGCGGAGCAGCTGAAACAAAACAATTTCGCCCTGTACGCGCTCGAGAGCGGAGATGCGCTCCGAGATTTCGATTTTATCGGTTTCACCCTGCAATACGAGCTCTCATATTCGAATGTGCTGTATATGCTGGATTTGGCGGACATACCCGCGCTTTCAAAGCAGCGCGGCGAAGAATTCCCGCTTGTAATCGGCGGGGGCCCTTGCGCCTACAACCCGGAGCCGCTGGCCGATATATTCGATTTGTTCTGCGTCGGCGAAGGAGAAGAAGCCGTGGTTGAACTCATGGAGCTCTACAAAAAGCACAAACAAGCAAAAGGGGACAAGTTCTCTTTTTTGTCCGCCTGCTCGAAAATCGAAGGGATCTACGTTCCCGTTTTGTACGCGTCCGAAAAGATGCCGGCGGCTGTAAGAAAGCGCGCGCTGAAAAATCTCGGCGAGGCGTATTTCCCCCTCTGCCCCGCAGTTCCCAATATCGAAACCGTGCACGACAGAATAACCCTGGAGACGGCGAGGGGATGCGTGAGGGGGTGCCGTTTCTGCCAGGCGGGGTTTATATACCGGCCGCCCAGGGAACGCCCCGCGCAGAAATTGGACCAAATCGCGCTCGAATCCCACAAAAACACGGGCTATGACGAAATTTCCCTGTCCTCGCTGTCCATAAGCGACTACACGCAGATAGGAGAGCTCACCGACAAACTCGTGGGCTGGACCGATAACTCAAAAATAAACTTGTCACTGCCCTCCATGAGGTTGGACTCCTTTTCAAAGGAACTGCTGGACAAAACCTCCAAAGTCAGGCAGACGACTCTCACTTTCGCGCCCGAAGCGGGCTCGCAGAGATTGCGGGACGCTATAAACAAAAACCTGTCCGGGCAGCAGATAGAGGAGACGATAAAACTCGCCTTTGACTCCGGCAGGACAAATGTGAAGCTGTATTTTATGATCGGGCTCCCCGGCGAAACCGACGAGGACATAATCGAAATCGCGAACCTCGCAAAAAAAGCGGTGGGGCTGTATTACAAACGCGAAAACAAGCAGGGCGGCGGCAGGGGCGTGACGGTCACGATAAGCGTGGCTTCGTTTGTGCCCAAATGCCACACTCCGTTTTGCTTCGAGGGGCAGGACTCTTACGACGAGCTCGTGAGAAAACAAAAGCTGCTGAAAAACGAACTCAATTCAAAGAAGATAAAATACAACTATCACGACGCGAAGACCTCGAAATTGGAAGCGGTCTTCGCGAGAGGGGACAAAAAACTCTCGAAAGTGCTGCTCGAGGCCCATCGGCTCGGCGCGCGTTTTGACGGCTGGGACGAATTTTTCGATTTTGAACTCTGGCAGAAAGCGTTTGAAAACTGCGGCCTCTCGATGGAGAGCTACAGCGAAAGAAAATACGCCTATGACGAGCCCCTTCCGTGGGATTTCATAGATGCGGGCGTGACCAAAAGCTTTTTTATCTCGGAGAACAAAAAGGCGCGCCTCGGGCTCACGACCCCCGGCTGCCGCGAACAATGCTCCAACTGCGGGGCAGGTGATATTGCCGGAGGTGATTTTTGCCCGTGACGGATAATAAAAGCAAAACATTCAGGGTCAGATTTGAAAAAACGGCGGCAATGAAATATATATCGCACCTGGATTTGAACCGCCTGTTTGCGCGCTCGCTCGCCAGGGCGCAAATAGAGGCGGAGTATTCCGAAGGTTTTAACCCCCATCCCAAAATAGCGTTCGCCTCGGCCCTTTCGCTGGGCATTGAGAGCCTGTGCGAATTCGCCGACGTAAAAATAAAGGGCAACCGGACAGGCGCGGAAATCCTGATGCAGACAAAAGGGGCCTTTCCCCCGGGGATCAATATCCTCGAGGTGTACGAGCCCGCGACCGATTTTAAGAATATCGACCGCGCGCGCTTTCACATATTTGTAAAACCGGAGGGCTTCGGCCCCGGCGAGCTCGAAGAATTGTTTTCGGGCGCCGTCGTTGTCGAAAAAAGGCCGGGGGTCGTCGTCGATTTGAAAGACTATATCTGCGAAATCGCCATATCTCAATCGCAAAAAGACGGAAGCCTGCTCATCGACTCCGTGCTCAAAACAAACCGGGAGATGTTTTTGAATCCGGAAAATATAATAAAGGCCGTAAACTCGAAGTTTTCGGCCGGCGACTATTTTATCAGAAAAATCGAAACATACAATCATCACAACGCCGTTTTCAGGTGACCGGGTCAAGCGGCGCAAAGGCTGCGCAAAACAGCTCTTCTATTCTGTC
>WQXD01000272.1 GCA_009785015.1 Oscillospiraceae bacterium
AAAATAAACATCAAATATTTCCTTATATACCGAAATTTCGCTTCGCTTACGGGCGACAAAACGGCGATTCTGATATCCCACCGTTTGGGCGTGACGAGTGTTGTCGGCCGAATTTTGGTTTTTGACAAGGGAAAGATCGCCGAGGACGGAAACCACAATGAACTTATGGCGCAAAACGGCGTATATGCGAAGATGTACAGGGCGCAGGCGAAATGGTATCAATGACTTTTTTTATTCGAACACAAAATTTGTATAGTTTTTCTCCGCTTTTTCCCGGATATATGTCGCCAAATGCCGAAACCCACCGCCAAAACGGTCGAACTCGAGCAAAATTTCGTTATATGCGCCCCGTTCATAATCATAACTTTCTCCGTCGTCGTCATAGATGACGCATTTGCCCCTTTCACCGTAACACCTGACTGTCAGCGTTCCCTCGCCCGCCGCAAGCAAAATCATTCCGCCCTCTTTCACAAACAGCGGTATTTCCTTGGTTGTTGCTTTGTAATGCACGGCGGTATTTGAGCCGGCGAACTCTTTTGTGTAGAAGTTATACCAATTGCCCTCGGGCAATACGACAATGCGCTCGGTTTCGTTCGGGCGGATAAAGGCGGCAAGCAGGCTGTCTCCTATCAAAAGCTCATCGGTTATCTCCCTCTCCATCTGCGGGTAATCGAGGGCAAGGGCTCTGAACGGCGGTATGCCGCCAAAACAATATTTCGCATATGCGTTGTACAGATATGGCAGAAGCTGCCTGCGGAATTTTATTATATCCGCAAGGTCCCGCGCCACTTCGGCGTTGCTCCACGGTTTTGCGCCGCTTGCCCACGAATTCAGCTGCAGCATCGGCGAAAACAGCGCGAGCTGAAACCGTCTGAGCCAATCGGACGCGTTGTCTCCGTGGCGTATCTCGGGCGTCCACGATACGCCCGAAAACCCGCTGCTCACCAAGCCCGTCATGTACTCGTCAAAGGCATACCTGTCGTTATATATCACATACGGATAGCCGCAGCCGCCGCTGTTCGACGCTCTCACGAGCCCATATGTGCGCGCGTTGTTTTCCTTGTACATTTCGGTTGTCATCTTCTGCATCAGCACGCCGTACAGCTGCCGCATGTCCTCGGCGTCCGTGCCGGAGGGAAACCGGGCGTGGTCCGGCCACAGCCACATATCATACCCGTCGACCTCGTCGATCTTGTAACCGCTTGCTCCCGCGTCCAAATGCTCCGTTTTGTGCTGCGCGGTCAGAATTTTTTTTGCCTCGTCCATGGTGTAATCGGGGATGATGCCGTTCCAGACCGTGTGCGACGCCGAATACTCATACATCGGCTTGTATAACTTCGATGAGGGCGATATGTACGGATTGGCCCACAAGTTTACGCGCGTGCCGCGTTCTTTCAAATCCGCGCACAGCCCTTTGGGGTCAAAAAACCTGTCCGGCGACCATTCGTAAGTGCAGGGGTACGATTTCGACTGCCACCCCGGCTCAAGCCCCACTACGTCGATATGTATATCGTGTTCGTTAAATTCGTCCGTTTCTCTTATCACTTCGCTTTGGTTCGTGAGCATGGCAAACCTGTACCAAAATCCAAGGCCCCATTTCGGCGGCAGAAACCCTCCGCCGCAGTACAAGTTGTACCTTGACACGCAGTCAAGCAGACTGCCTCCTTTGAATACGATGATTTCAAGGCCGCCGGCCTCAAGCGACACTTCGATATATTCGGCGACAGGCTTGTCATTCCAGTCTTTATCGGTGTTGCGGTCCTGCGCCGCAAGCTCGCTTTTTCTGCCTTTTCGCCACGCTGTGCCGACATATGCCGTAACCGGCGCGGCCGTGTTGAAAAACACGCCGTATCCCCCGGAGGAAAAGTAAACGGGGCATGGGGCGTGCGTGCGCCCGTCGTCTCCGCCGTTGTAGTGGTCGGTTTTCAGGCGCAGTACCTTGCCCGCCTGATTGAGGGTTTTGTACTGCAGTCCGAAACCGAAAATTTTTTCCGTTTCGTCATAGGGCACGCTGATTGCGAGCCTGTTATTTACGCGGCACGCTTTTATTTCATCCGGAAGCGAAAACTCGTCACCGTCAATATCTCCAAGTTGGTTGATGGCGTCCAATTTCGGGCAGCTGCCCGTATAATCAAGCAGTGTCTTTATATTTTCGCCGATTTTTGCCTTGTACACCCCGGACGCCGTCCTATCCCAGCTCAGTTTTATAATTTCCTTCATCATTAATGGCCTTTCCGATTTTTTTAATCAGTAATACTATTGTTTACATTGCGTTCAATTTTTGATGTTAATATATATATGTAATTATAACAAGGGGGGCGGGGCACAAACATTTATGAAAATAATAACAAAGAAGTTGATTTTTGATATGGGCGGCGGACCAACTCCGTCATGTCACGCTTCGACGGTCGCCTTTTTTGAAGGCAGCCTTTACGCGGCGTGGTTTGGCGGAAGGCAGGAAGGCGCAAATGACGTCGCCATATGGCTGTCAATAAAAGAGGGAGATCGTTGGGAAATTCCAAAAAAAATGTCAGTAGTTGAAAATATACCGCACTGGAATCCCGTACTGTTTTGCGGCGGCGGCAAACTTTTTTTGTATTACAAAAAAGGATTTGAAATCCCCGAGTGGCAGACGTTTTACAGAGTTCTTGAAAAGGGCGTCTGGTCCGGGGAAACCGAGCTCGTGCCAAACGACAAAGGCGGCCGCGGCCCGGTCAAGAACAAGCCCGTCAGACTGAAAAACGGCTTGATTCTCGCGCCCGCGTCCCTGGAGAGCGCGTCGGAACCGCCTGCAGGCGCGAATGCGAATAATGCGAATAAATGGAACGCTTTTATCGATATATCTTCCGACGGCGTAAACTGGCAGGCGCAAAATCCGATTTCCGCGGATGTAAACCTCATTCAGCCGTCAATATGGGAAACAGACGAGGGCGTTCACGCGTTTATGCGAAGCGACGCGGGAGCGGTTTACCGGAGCGATTCAACCGACGGCGGCGTCAGCTGGAACAGAGCGTACGGCACAAATCTGCCCAATAACAACAGCGGCTTGGACGCGGTCTATGTCAGCGGCGGATTGTATGTAGTATATAATCCGGTGAAAAAAAATTGGGGAGCCAGAACTCCGCTCGTGATTTCAAAATCGGGTGACAACGGGAAAACATGGTCTGAAACCGCAGTATTGGAGGATTCAAAGGGCGAATATTCGTACCCGTCCATAATCGAAGCCGACGGGTTTTTGCACGTGGTTTACACCTACCGAAGAGAAAGCGTCATGTATGCCAAGCTCAGTTTTCAAGCTTCTGCAGATTCGTTATGAATTTTTCTATGTCATTGTTGGCTTTGGCTTCGCTTTTTTCATAGAGCGAAGTTATGTTTCTGTCATTTTTCATCGTCATCATTATTATGTCCATGGCGTAATTTCCGAAATTATATATGAGGCCGGGGTCGTATATATGCGAATTGAAAATGATATCGAGCATCGCCTCGGATTCGTCGTCCCTCGAAACTTTTCTCTGCAGCGTTATTTCGTAATATGCGGGAACAAGGGTATATTTTGATTCGGCCGTCAGCGCTTCGAGAATCGTCCCCACGCATTCTTTGTCGATTACCGTCACCGGAATGGCGACGGCGCGCCCCACGTGATGATTGACGGAGCTGCCGTAGGCCTTTTGCGTTTCGTTTAGTTTCGGTATCGGTATTATTCCGAAATCGGAGTCCATACTTCTGAACTGCTCCACGTCGCACATCAATATGCTGTAAAATAATACCCGGTTTTCCATAAACATGCGCTCAGTCGTCTCATAGACCGGAAGCCCCCTGGGTTCAAGTTCTTTGTGAAGGTTCCACGCGCTCGGAGCGTACATCAGATCAAACGCTTTGTTGATGGCGGCCATCGCCGTTTCGGAATTCAGGGTCAGATACGGCAAATCTTCCCCGTCTTTTTCACAGACGCGCCCGCCGCAGCCGTGCATGATACCGCTGAGCGCGTCCCGGTAGCACGCAAGCCCGTACAAGTCGTTCTCATCCATTATTCCGTCCCCGTTTACGTCCCGGTAAATATCTTTTGTCATTGCAATAAATTTGTCCACAATCCATTTGCCGGACAAGACAAGCGAATAGAGATCCTCCATTTCGTATTCCTTTATCAGCTCTTTGTTGAATATGACGGCCGACGCGGCGGATTTGTGAAGCAATATCAAATCCGACGGGCAGAAATACAGTTTTTTATTTATCGACAGCGAATCTCTCGCGTTTGCGTCCCACCAGGGGCCGCCAAGGTTTATCACGGGAAAATCATTCAAATTCATATAGTTGCCCGTCGTCACGGAACTGGAAAGGTCCCCCAGGGTGGAATAATACAAATCATATTCATTGTCGCCCGCCCTGACCGCTTTCGTCAGTTTATTTTGATGGTCTTCGGCCAAAATCTGCGAAATGACGCAGTTATATTCGTTTTCCACGTACCGGTTTCTTTTGTAAACCGCGTCGTTTATGGGGTCTCCGTTTTCTTCTTCCGCGTATATATCCCTGTGTTTCCATTTGGCCCAGTCTATATGCGACGTCGTCCTCGCCAAAATCCTGAATTCATAGCCGCCGAAATCCTGCTCTTTCAAGTCGGGATATATCCGCTCGGTCGTTTGTTTTGCTTCGTCTTGATTTTCGTCTTTGTCCTGGTTCGCATTGCCGGAGTTGTCCGCGTCGCCGCCGTTTTTATTATCGTCGCCGGCGCTGCATGAAACCGATATGACAATTAAAAGCGCAAGCAATATAACCGCGATAATTTTTTTTGCGTTTGTTTTCATTTTTACTACACCGGCCCCTTTTTGTTTTTATATAAATATACACGGCGAAAAAATCCCCACGCTTTTTATTTTATCATATTTGCCGTATCGTGTCAAGTGTGTTTTGTAAACTATGTAATATTTTAGG
>WQXD01000273.1 GCA_009785015.1 Oscillospiraceae bacterium
ATTTGCTGAAAGATTGAGAAAAGAAGGGCACACTATAACTATCGACTACAAACCGGAATATGCCGATAAAAACGCAAAAAGCAAAAAAACAAAGTCAACACAAAATCAAAACCTTTTCACCCATCCCAACCGCACCGAGTGAATACTTTCGCTCAAATATCGTGATTTTCCGACCGTGCGGGGCCACATTGATGCGCTCGAAGCGATTTATGACCGCATTTGATGAAATGAAAGGAAATATGCAATGAATTCAAAAAAAATAGTATTTTTAATGCCGGCGATTTTGCTTATCATTTGCGCGTTTGCCTCATGCGCGGAAAACACTTCCGAAAATAACGGCAATACGGCAAAAGAAACCGACCTGTTGTCCGGCGGCGGCAATGACAGCATTGTCCCAAATGCCACAGAGGATATTTACGCGGACGATTTGCCGGAAGGGGATTTCGGCAATGCTGAATTCAAAATAGCCGTGCAGGATGTGCCCTGGCTGTATGTCATATATGATTCCGAAGAAGAAACCGGCGATCTGTTAAACGACGCGGTTTACAAAAGAAACCGCAAAACGGAAGAGCGTTTCAACGTCAAAATCACTCAGTCGCCGGCTGTGGACACTTTCAAGAAAAATGTAAATGCGGGAATAGACGCTTATCAGTTATATCTGCCCGTCGACCGCGACGCTCTGACTTTCGGGGCCGAAGGCCTGATTTACAAAATCGCCGAAATACCCAATATAGATATAACTAAGCCGTACTGGAGCCAGTCTTTGAACGCGTGCCTGACCGTGAAAAACGATTTGTATTTCGCTTACGGCTCGTTTAATCTGTCCGTTTACGATTATACGCACGTTTTGCTTTTCGGCAAACAGATGATTTCGGATTTGGGATTGGAGAGCCCGTACAATCTTGTCAAAAGCGGAAACTGGACGTTTGACAAATACGGCGAAATGGCAAAAGCGGCTGTAAAAGATCTGGACGGGAACGGAAGTATGGACGACAATGACATGTACGGGCTTGTTTCGATAGACAAGCATGTTTTGCCGTGTTTCTGGATAGGGGCGGGGGTCCAGTCGATTTCAAAGTCGAACGGCGATATACCGCAGTTTACTTTGATTGGAGATGAAAAATTCGCTTCCGTGATAGATAAGATTTTCGCCCTCACATACGACAACAATTCGTGGTATCCGGGAAGTTTGACCGAAGAGAAGACACTGCGTTTTATCGACGGCTGTACGCTGTTTGCCGATTCCACCTTCAAAGGGGTCGGGGATCTGCGCAGTATCGAAACCGATTTCGGTATAATACCGTATCCCAAATATACCGCGGACCAAGATAAGTATCATACCAGAGTGGAGGGCGGAAATCCCGGCGTTGTCCCCATAACGGCGTCGTCCGATCTTCAGATGATAGGAACCGTACTCGAGGCCCTCAATGCGGAATCCGCCAAAATGGTCATTCCCAAATATTACGACGTCACTTTAAAGACAAAACACGCCCGCGACGAGGAAAGCTCCGAAATGCTCGATTTGATTTTTGCCGGCAGGGTATACGATTTGGGCGACACATACTGGTGCATGATTTTAAGGGACGGGATATTTTTGACCATGTACAGCAAAAACGACCGCAACCTCGCTTCGCAGCTCGAAAAAGTCGAACCGAAAATAAACAGCGAAATCGACAAGGTAGTAAACGCAATTGAAAAGCTGAGCGGGTGAGTGAAATGAAAAAAGGAGAAAAATCAAAATGAATTCAATCACAATGATCTTTGACGACAGCGTCGATATAAACGTCATGTTCGCCCAACTTCGGGCGCTGTATCCGAAGGCCAGAATGGCCAGAACCGACATCGACCTCGAAGCGGCGGAGGACGAGTACCTGCTTGCGCTCGCGGAACAACGCCTGAAAAACGACACAGGGATCATATATACGCTTGAAGAAGTAATGGCCCGCCATGGTATAACGCAAGAAGATCTTGACAATGCCGAGGAGGACGAAATCGAGTGATATATCAGGTAAAAATGTCCGACGAAGCCGACAAAGATTTGGAAGCATTTAACAAATCACAAAAGGCACGTATCATTGACGTGATAAACAGGGTCGCCACAAACCCATTGCCGCAGAACGAGGGCGGTTACGGCAAGCCGCTGGGAAACAAGCACGGAAGGAACCTGACCGGGTTATGTAAGATTGTTTTGAAAAATCTGGGCATCCGCGTTGTCTACAGATTGATCCGCACCGAAACCACTATGGTAGTTGTCGTAATCGCCGCCCGGGCCGACGAAGAAGTTTATGACATCGCCGCTGCTCGCGCCGGTAAATCATAGAGCTGAAATATTAAAGTGGCAATAGACAAGGAAAAAATAGAAAGGGTGTCAAATATGGATTTATATCAATTGAAATCAAAAATGAAATATCTCAGCGAAGACGACGTTAATTTTCTTTGGGAGGAAAGAAGCGAGGAAATAGCCGAAAATATGTTAAAAGAAGGATTAGCTGTCGAATTGATAAAAAAAGTGACCGGGATTAGCGGTAATACAATAAATGAGCTGAAAGATCGTCTTGGCGAAACGGAAAAGTAAATTAAATGCGCGATAACCCCTTGCCGCAGAATGGCAAATTTAAATCCGAAATAAAATTATAACGAAAAATTCATAATTTGGGTGTTGCATTTGGGGAGTAAGATGTGGTACAATTATCATTGTTTCCGAATACATTGACGTTCGGCGAAGCGGTAAGGCAGGAAAGGGATTTTGTGATATATCGTAAATTTTTCAAGCGGTTTATGGATATTGCGTTGAGTTTGCTGGGAATTATTGTATTGTCCCCCGTACTTTTGATTGTGGCGGCAGCGATAAAAATAGACAGCCGGGGGCCGGTGTTTTTCAAGCAAAAAAGGGTCGGCATCCGCAAAACGCATTTTAATATGTTGAAATACCGCACCATGAAAATCGATACCCCGAAAGACACGCCCACGCATCTGCTTGAAAATCCCGGACAGTATATAACGCGGGTAGGCAGATTCCTCCGCAAATCCAGCCTCGACGAAATAATACAGGCGCTTCATATATTGACAGGCAAAATGAGCATAGTGGGGCCGCGTCCGGCGTTGTGGAACCAATACGACCTGATTGCCGAGCGCGACAAATACGGCGCAAACGATATCCGCCCGGGGCTGACGGGCTGGGCGCAGGTAAACGGGCGCGACGAGCTCCCGATCGATGTCAAAGCGAATTTTGACGGGGAATACGTGAAAAAGATGAGCTTTTTGTTTGACTGCAAGTGCTTGTTTAGAACGGTGTTTAAAGTATTAAAACGCGACGGCGTGGTTGAGGGGGCGAGGGATAGTTCGCCGGAAAAAGAAGCCGAAGCCGCAAACGTCGAGGAATCGGTTGAAAAATGAAGCGGGTTTTGGTTATTGGCGACGACAGTTATATAGGTATGTCGTTTGAGGCGTTCGCAAAGGACAGATTTGATATAAAGATGGTGAACAGCAGGGACGGCGCATGGAAAGACGTCGATTTCACCGGGTATGACAGCGTTCTGCACTGCGCGGGAATCGCGCATGTGAAACAGACAAAAAAAATGGAGCCGCTGTACTATAAGATAAATTGCGATTTGGCGGCGGACGTCGCCAATAAAGCAAAAGAGGAAAATGTAAGGCAGTTTATTTTTTTGAGCACCATGGCGGTATACGGGACTTCGAAAACAAAAATAGACATAAATACATTGCCCGCTCCCAACAAAAAAGATTTTTACGGCGGCAGCAAACTCAAAGCAGAACAGCAGCTTCAAAAATTAGCGGACGATGAATTTAGGCTTTGCGTAATCAGGCCGCCTATGGTATACGGGAAAGGGTGCAGGGGCAATTTCCTGAAGCTCGCCAAATTGGCAAAAAAAACGCCGATATTCCCCAACTATCCGAACAAACGCAGCATGATATATATTGAAAATTTATGCAGTTTTATATGCGCCCTGATCGACGGCGAAAATGACGGAATATTTTTGCCGCAGAACGAAGAATATGTGAATACGACAGAGCTTGTGCAATGTATCGCAAAATGTTACGGAAAGCGCGTGGCTACGACGAAGTTGTTTAATTGGTTGATTAGATTGTTGGCGAAGCGAGTTTCGGCTTTTGAGAAAATGTTCGGCGATTTGTATTATGTAAAACAGGGCAATGAAAGTGGGTATAGTATAATCAACTTAGAAGACAGTATAAGAATAAGTATTAAATAAAAATTTTTGCGGAAAGCGAACAAAATGAAAAAAAACATTTGGACATTTCACCATTATGGTACACCGCTATCGATGACCGGACTTACGCGCCCATATTATTTTGCGAAAAACTTGAAGGAGTGCGGGTATATAAATACCATTTTTTCGTCTGCATATCTTCATTATTCAAGTGAAAATTTAATAAAAGATAAGAAAAAATATATTATATATCGAGAAAATGATGCGCCATTTGTATTTATCAGAACTACAGAATACAAGAAGAATAAATTTGACAGAATTTTTAATATTATTAGTTTTATGATGCGTTCGTTTAGCGTATCAAAAATCATCGCAAAGCAAGAAGGTAGGCCGAACATAATAATTGCATCAAGCCCGCATTTGTTGACTTTAATCGCAGGGATAAGAATTGCTCGGAAATATAAAGTGCCATGTATATGCGAAGTCCGTGATTTATGGCCGGAATCTATTTTTGAATACGGTTCTTTGAAAAAAAATAGTTTATTCGGTAAATTACTGCAATTAGTTGAAAGACAGATATATAAGAAAGCGGATAAAATTATATTTACAATGCCGGGAGGATATGACTACATCGTAGAACAAGGATGGCAAGATATAATTCCCAAAGACAAGTGTTTTCATATAAACAATGGTGTGGACTTGGAAGAATTTGATTATAATAGAGATCGCTACAGTATCG
>WQXD01000274.1 GCA_009785015.1 Oscillospiraceae bacterium
CGTCCGCCAGGTACTTCGTTATATTCGGCGTGGTCTGACGCTTGTAGCCGTACAGCGACATGTGGTCGCGCCTCAGCGAGTCAATCCCGAAAAATAATAGATTCATTTCTTTTCTCCTTTTTTATTTAAAATTCACCCGTAATGACATTATATCACACCGTAAAATTATTTTCAAGCGAAAAAGTTGTCAATTTTTTTAAAATAATTTTCGAATTTTTCTTGACAAACAAAAAAAAATATGTTATACTAAGAAAAACAAAAAACAATTCCTGAGACAACAGGCGCGGGCACAGCAGCAGAGCTGCCGCATAATTTTGCCTGTCGAGGAGATAAATCGGGTAAAAATAATAACCGGGTTATTTTTGCTTTGGTCGTTCTCTTTTGTGTTTGTCTCCCTAAAATGGTCAGGCAACAAAAGGGATTTTTTATTTTGTGATCAAATTTAAAGAAACAGAGGTGAAATCAAGAAAAATGCCGAATGCAAAAGTGCTTGAAGAAAAAAAGCAATTGGTAGCCGGCTTGGCCGAAAAGTTCAAAAATTCGGCGGGCGGGGTTTTGGTGGATTATCAGGGCATCAACGTCGAGCAGGACACAAAGATGAGAGTTGAGCTGCGGAACGCCGGCGTGGATTATTTCGTGTTCAAGAATACCTTGGCAAGGCTCGCGGCCAAACAATGCGGATTTGAGGAGCTGCTCCCCGCGCTTGTAAAAATGACAGCCATCGCGGTGAGCGAAAACGACCCAGTGGCGCCCGCCAAAATACTCACGGTCTATGCCGATAAAATCGAGAGCTTTACAATCAAGGCGGGATTTGTGGAAGGGGCGGTGATCGACAGCGCGGGGGTAAACCGGCTCGCCACGCTTCCGGCAAAAGAAGAATTGGTGGCAAAAGTGCTGGGCGGCCTGCAGGCCCCGATCTACGGGTTGGTCAATGTCCTGAACGGCAATTTGCGCGGTCTGGCGTGCGTTCTGCAGGCCATACACGACAAAAAGGCCGAAGAAAACGCTTAGAAAATCAAAAATTATTAAAATTATTATTGGAGGAAATTTATCATGGCATCTGAAAAAACATTGAAACTGATAGAAGAAATAAAGGCCCTTACGGTTTTGGATCTTGCGGATTTGGTCAAGGCGCTCGAAGAGGAATTCGGCGTTTCGGCGGCGGCCCCCATGGCGGCGGTCGCGGCGGCTCCCGCAGCGGCGGCAGCGGCTCCGGTTGAGGAACAGACGGAATTTGACGTCGTGCTCGCGGGGGCGGGCGAGAAAAAGCTCGAAGTCATCAAGGTTGTGCGAGAGCTCACCAGCCTTGGCCTGAAAGAAGCCAAAGACTTGGTTGAGAGCGCCCCCAAGGCGATCAAAGAGGGCATATCAAAAGACGAAGCCAACCAAATAAAAGACAAGCTGGCGGCAGCGGGCGCGATAGTCGAGTTGAAATAATCTTGAAAGATTTGCAAGCTGGCTTTTACAAGTCAGCTTGTTTTATTGTCGGGGGACAAAAAAATGGGCGTAAAGCAAAAAAAGAAAAAATACAAAATATTGGATATCGACCGATATTTATCTCCCTATGAAGCCGACATCGACGAAAGGATGGCAAATTACGCGGCTTTTAAAAAAAGGCTTTTGGGCGGCGGGGAGAGTTTGTCCTCGTTTGCCAACGGGCATCTGTATTTCGGTTTTCAGAAATCACTCGAGCACGACGCCTGGTATTACCGCGAGTGGGCGCCCGGCGCCGACGGGATATCCCTAATCGGCGATTTTAACGGCTGGGACGATAAATCGCACAAATTGAATAAAATAAACGGGAGCGGCGTCTGGGAAATCGCGATCCCCGAAATAAATTCCCTGCCGCACGGCTCAAAAGTAAAAATCAGGATAAAAGCGGGGCAGAAAATCTTCGACAGGATCCCCGCCTACTGCAAAAGAGTGGTGCAAAACCCCGAAACCTACGAATTTTACGGGCAGATATGGGATGAAAAATACAGCTGGCGCACAGACGTATTCGACGCGCATAAAATCAAAATCCCTTTAATCTACGAGAGCCACGCGGGTATGTGCAGCCAGGAAGAAAAAGTGGCGGGTTTTTCGGATTACATAGACATCGTCTTGCCGAGGGTGAAAAATCTCGGCTATAACACAATTCAGCTGATGGCGGTTATGGAACACCCGTATTATGGCTCTTTCGGCTATCAGGTTTCGAATTTTTTCGCGGTTTCATCGAGGTTCGGAACCCCCGAAGAGCTCAAAGAACTTATCGATACGGCGCATGAAATGGGCATAGCGGTGCTTTTGGATCTTGTCCATTCGCACGCCGCCCCGAACACCGACGAAGGGCTCGCGGAATTTGACGGAACCGAATATCAGTTTTTCCACGCGGGCAGCAGGGGAAACCACCCCGCCTGGGGGACAAAGCTCTTCAATTACGGCAAACCCGAAGTCGCGCATTTTCTTTTGTCAAATTTGAAATTCTGGCTTGAGGAATACCGATTTGACGGTTTTCGTTTCGACGGGGTCACCTCGATGCTGTACTTAAACCACGGGCTCGGGGAGGCTTTTGACGGATACGGCAAATATTTTTCGGCGAATACCGACCCTGACGCCGTGACTTATCTGCAGCTCGCCTCCGGGCTGTGCAAGGAGGTGCGGCCGGACTGCCTGCTCATCGCCGAGGATATGAGCGGCATGCCGGGGATGTGCCTGCCTGTGGACTGCGGAGGGTTGGGCTTCGATTACAGGCTCGGAATGGGGACCCCCGATTTTTGGATCAACACCCTCAAAACAAAAAAAGACGAAGACTGGGATATGGGTCATATGTTTTGGGAACTTGCGCAGCGGCGTCCGAAGGAAAAAGTGATCGGCTACGCGGAATCCCACGACCAGGCCCTTGTGGGTGACAAAACGATTATGTTTTGGCTCGCCGACAAGGAGATGTACTGGCATATGGACAAAGGTTCCGAAAGCCCGGTGATAGAGCGCGCGGAGGCGCTCCACAAAATGATAAGGCTTATCACCTGCATGTGCGCGGGAGAGGGGTACCTCAATTTTATGGGAAACGAATTCGGGCATCCCGAATGGATCGATTTCCCGAGGCCGGAAAACGGATACTGCCTCCATTACGCCAGAAGGCTGTGGAGGCTCGCCGACGACGAAAACCTGAGATATATCGATCTGCAGAATTTCGACAGGGCCATGCTCGCCCTGGCAAAAAAAGGCAGCCTGCTGAAATATCCGTCCCGGCTTTTGCATATCGACGAAAAAAAGAAGGCTGTCGCCTTTGAAAAAAACAAATATCTGTTTCTGTTCAATTTTCATGTATCCGAAAGCTACGATTTTTCGGCGCTTACAACAAAGCTGCCGGAGGAGTACACCGAAATATTGAACACCTCAAAGGGAAAAAAAACGGATATGTTTGTCCTCGAAAGCAGGACGGCGGCGGTTTTTGCGAAGAGCGCGAAAATTATTTTGCATAATACCTAAACGGGACAAGATTTTTGTTGACATATTTGTCGATATTTGCTATAATTGCCTATATATGGATGTCAATAATTATTTTCTAAAACTTTTAGGAGGGTTATATAATGTTTTGCACAAAATGCGGAAAAGAATATCCCGACGGCGGCCAGTGCACCTGCACCCAACAGCCCCAACAACAGCAGCAGCAACAGCCCCAGCAGCAGCAGCAACCCCAGCAACAACAGTATCAGCAGCAACCTCAGCAGCAACAATTCCGCCAGCAACAGCCCCAACAGCAGCAGCAATATCAGCAGCAACCCCAGCAACAGCAGCAGTTTCAACAGCAGCCCCAGCAGCAACAGTATCAACAACAACCCCAACAACAGCAGCAGTATCAGCAGCAGCAATACCAACAACAATATCAGCAGCCCTATCAACAGCCGTATGCCGCCGTTCCCACAGACAACAGAAAGCTGTTTTGTATCCTCTCGTACATCGGGATATTGTGGCTTATCGGTTTGGTGGTTCAGCCTGAAAAAAATGACCCCCGCGTGCGTTTCCATGTGGGACAGGGAATCATGCTGTCCATATTTGCATTCGGCGCGTCGCTCGTTATAGGAATTGTCATGGGCATACTGGGCGGGATTTTTTCGACGAGATATGGCTTTTACGTGGCTTCGGCCGCCTGGGTAGGATGGGTCGGTTTGATATTACAGCTGGCGGTTTACGGGATGTATGTGTTTTTGGCGGTCACGGCCATACTCGGCATAAACAAAGAGCAGGACAAAGCCCTTCCGGTTATAGGCGGCATGGCATTTTACAAGTGAAACGGAAAATTTTATTATAATCAAAAATTATCTTGAAATATGTAAAAATATATGATATCATATGTGTATCAAGCGGGGAATGCATGTTTTTTGCTTGAAATACTCGTGGAAAGGAGCTGGTTATATTGACGAACGTAGGAAAGGTGATTGAAAGTTAAGTAATTGCGGGCGGTTCCATTTTGCCCCGGTTATTCCTTTCAATAATCACGTTTGAATGCGTGCCTCATAAAGCGGGAAGTGCGAATTTTCCGCTTTACGGGCGTGTAAATGGAGAGCATGGTTTTTTGTCTGATATTGAAAGGAGCGTCTAAAATTGGGTTACACAAACGCGAAAGAGATTTTGCCCGCGTACCTGCTCGAGGAGATTCAGAGGTACGTAAAAGGCGAAATAATCTATATCCCTAAGCAAAATGAAGAAAAAATCAAATGGGGTATAAAAAACGGCAGCAGGAAAAAATACGACAAGAGAAACAGCGATATCAAAGCCCTGAAAAACGGCGGCATGACAATCGACGAAATCGCGAGAACGTATTATCTGTCCGCTGACAGCATAAGAAAAATCGTGAGCGAGTAAGCGGGTAAAAATGAACATCAACAAAATATACTTCAAAAACAGGCGGGTTTTTACTCCCGCCTGCCTTTTTTGCCTTA
>WQXD01000275.1 GCA_009785015.1 Oscillospiraceae bacterium
ATTTGGCCTTTCGGTATTTTCAGTATTATTTTCCCATAAATGACAAAAAAGTCCCATAAAATCTAACGATAAAAAAAACGCCCTCAGGAATAAGCAAGTTTTATTCCCGAGGGCGAAAAATATTTTTTCGTTTAAAAAGTCACACAGGTTTGCCCCACTTCAGCAAGGCGGAATAAAGCTGGTCCATATCCACCGGTTTGGCCAAATGGTCGTTCATGCCCGCTTTGATGCTCTCCTCATAATGCTCCTTGCCCGCATTGGCGGTCATTGCCAGAATTGGGAGTTTGTCGTATTTAGCATCGGCCCGGATCAGAGTCGTCGCGGTCAGACCATCCATTTCGGGCATTTGGATATCCATGAGAACGACATCGAAATCGTCTTTTTTCAGCAGCTCGATCGCCTGAATCCCGTTATACGCCATGGTCACCCTGACGCCGATGGAAGTCAGCAGCTCTTCCATGATAATTTGATTTATATTATTGTCCTCAGCCACAAGAACATTTAACCCGCGCAGCATATCCACGCCGGATGCGGCCGGCGAAGTTTTTTGCAAAGCGACTTTATCTTCCGGTACGGCCAGCGGAATCGCAATTCTGAATGTGCTTCCCTCACCCGGTCGGCTTTCGCATTTGATGGTGCCTCCCATTAAAGTGATCAGGCTGTTGCTGACGGAAAGCCCCATCCCCAATCCTCCGTATTTGCGGGTGTACGACATATCGCCGACGAATAACGGTTTAAATATTTCAGCCATTTGCTCCGCATCGATGCCGATGCCCGTATCGCGTATTTCAAATGTCAGAAGCACTTTTTCGCCGCCCTCGATTTCCTCGTGATAAACATGAATGTCGACGCCGCCCGTTTCGGTAAATTTTATCGCGTTTGCAACGATATTCGACACCGCCTGGCGCAGCCTTGCAAAGTCGCCTATGACTAAATCGACCTTGGTGTCAATCGACGCGTGAAATGACAGAGATTTGGCTTCGGCATCTTTGCGCAGTATTCCGCTTATCCTGTCTATGAGCCCGCGAATTGAAAATTCTCCGGTTTCCAGCGAAAATTGGTCGGAATCAAATTTGGTGAAATCCAATGTCGTTTCTATGGCTGATGTCAATACTTGAATTGAGCTCAAGCCTTGAAGAATGATGTTCTTTTGGGTTTCGGTTATATCTTTTGTTTCAGCGGCTATGCGGCCCATCGCCTGAATCGCGTTCAAAGGCGTGCGGATTTCATGGCTGACCGACGCCAAAAACTCATTTTTCATCTTAATATGCTTTTCCGTCAGTTTCCGCGCTTCGTCCATTTTCGCCCGGGCGGCTTCCTGCTCCCGCAGATCGCGGACATAGCCGACGACGGTATAATCTTCGCCTTTCGGAACGCGTATAAGCGTAATTTCGGTTGAAAACAACTCCCCGTTCGGCATTTTATGCGTCCATTTAAATTTAGACTCGCCGTTGATAAATGTATTTATGACATATTCTTTTGTGGTTTCTTCCGATTTACGCCCGTCCGGCTGATATTCGGGCGACAGAGCGTAAAACCGTTCGATAAATTCTTTTTTGTCCGGCAGCCCGAATATGGACAGCGTTTCTTTGTTGCAATCCGTCAGATTGCCGTTTTCGTCCCAAAACAGACACCCCACTATCATCGCGTCTACCATGATTTTGTTGCGCTCTTCATAAGTCGCCAAGCGCTGCCCGGTGAGTACGGATGCCAGCAGCGAACCGACCGCCTGTACCGTCTCCATGTCGCTGCGGCTCAGACGCACAAAATACGGCGCGGTTTCAATCAGCCGCCCCGTGATGAGCAGCGCGTAAACCTCGCCTTGCAGGATGACGGGGGAAGATATGAAATATGGGATTTTTAAAAGTTCCCGCAGTTCCGCAAAGCGTTCGGAGGGGTCGGCCCCCGTGACAATCACGGAATTATCAAGATCGAGCAGCTCATCCGGCACTTTTATCTGGAGGCCGGCGAATTTCATTTTCTCATTTGCCGTATATCCCTGTAAGACCTCAGCTGAAAAAGAGCCCTTGCCGTCATGTAAAAGCACTGCTGTCCGCTGCATATTCAGCGCGGCGTTTATGCGCCGCGTGGCAGGTATGAATACGTTTTCATTGCTGGCATTCTGCCTCAGCGAAACGGACAATTCGGCGAGCAGATTGAACCCCCTGCGCTTTTGCTCGAGTTCATGGCGTATAATGATGGAACTCGCATCAAGCGCCAGAACTTTCGCCGCGTTTTGTTCGGAAAGGCGCGTCATCGCTTCCACTGAGGCCTGCTTTGAACCGGAGTATGCCGCATCCGCGTTCCAGACGGGTGTCTCCGACGGTTTTTCGCCGCCGGCGGCGCCTGCGTGTTTATTTTGCGAGAACAGGCAAAATACGCCCGTCCAATCGAGTCCTCTCGGGCGGCCGCCGATTGAGGCGATCTCCACGCCGGTATAAAGGCCGAGTACCGGCACCCGCCCCGCGACCGCTTCCTGAACAGCCGGCGCATCCTCCGCGTCGTTCCCGGCATAACCGGCGCAGCGCCCCGCGCAGTTTATATACACGGCAAACACCGGCTCGCGGCCGTCGAGCTCGTTGAAAACCTTCTCTATTTTGGGTTTGACATAATCGGGGTTTAAAGTGCGGAACATCAGCTGAAATTCGGTCCCCTCGACCATATCCGGCTCGAACATGACGATCCCGCCGCTGTTTTGGTCTATGGCGAGACAGAGCCGGCTGGCGTAATAATTCTCGTCATATTCGCCCCACCGCTCCCCGTGATTTATGCCGAAAGTCAAAAAAAACGGGTATTGTTCCGGAGGCACGGCCGAATTTATCAGCTCGTCTATAAACTGTATGGCGGGTTTTCCGTTTATTTCGAGTATAACCTGCCCGACTGCTTTTGTGACTGTGTAATATCCCGTAGCCGGATAGCAGCCGTGCATGATCACGCTGTCCATTTGTATATTGCCGGAAAACGCGAGGGCAATCGCGTTATGTTCTCCGATGCCTTTGCCGAGCCACTGCTTGGTCGGAACGGGCGTATGGGCTCCCATCATGCCCATGCCTATCAGGTCGGGGAAGAATCCGAGCCCCTTTTCGACGCCTTCCAAAAGTCCCGTGGCCGTCAGCATGCGAAAACCGTCCGTAAAGTCGAATGTGTCATAAAGCAGCATAACCGGCGAAGCGGGATTTATACCCGATTCGGCAAGCCGCCGCCCCAAGCGTCTGCCGGCTTCCCGTTCGCTTTTGGCCATGCCTTCCTCCATCAGCACTTCGCAGCCGACATCATCGAGCCAGATACAGGCGGCGGCAACCTGATTGCCCGCATATCCGAAGTATTCATTTGTTATCACCCCTGCCGCGCCCCCGCCGTACACGGGTACAAAACCGCCGATCACGGCGGCGATTGCCTGGCGTATGACCGCCTGGTCGTGCTGCGCCGTGGAGAACAACAGCACCATATCGCAGCTGTCATCCCTTCCGGCCTGCGCGACAGCCATACTGACGGCTTGCGCTCCGGCGACATTTGATTCCGGGTTGTCGCTGTACCCTATTCCAACTTTCAAACTCGCTCGCCCTTCCGTCCGTTATTCGATAATTCGATGATTTTCGGACGAATCAATGATTTAAAATGTGTCCTCTATTATACCAAAAAAACAATTATAAGTCAAGTACTATTTTAAATATCTTGACAAATCTTGTGTTATGTGATACAATATAGGCAAAATAAATGTGAAAAGAGTAGATTTATGCAATACCGCACCGATGAAAAATCCAAAAATCAATTGTCGATACTCGGCTTCGGCTGTATGCGCTTTCCGCGCAATTTGACAACGCAGACAGACATGAAAAAGACTGAACGCCTTATCATGAAAGCCGTCGAAAACGGCGTGAATTATTTCGACTGCGCCTATATTTACGGCGGAAGCGAGGAAACGCTGGGAACGGTGCTGGACAAAAACGGCGTCCGGGAAAAAGTATATATAGCGACGAAACTGCCGCTGATGAAATGCGCCGCTTACGAAGATTTTGACAAACTCTTTGAAACGCAGCTGCAAAGACTGCGCACCGGTTATATAGACTATTACCTCATGCACAATTTGTCCGATATGGGGCTATGGAAAGAATTGTGCGCGCTCGGCATCGAAAAGTGGATCTCGGAAAAGAAAGCGGGCGGCCAAATAAAACAAGCCGGGTTTTCATTCCACGGCACGCAGAATGAATTTATGGCGCTGCTTGACGCGTATAATTGGGATTTTGTTCAGATACAATACAACTATGTAAACATAAATTATCAGGCGGGGCAGGCGGGTTTGCAGAAAGCCGCCAAAATGGGTATGCCCGTTATGGTCATGGAACCGCTTCTCGGAGGCAAACTGGCGAACGGTTTGCCAAAGAAAGCGAAGGAACTTTTTTTGGGCGCCGACGCAAATTTATCTTTTGCGGCACGGGCGCTGTGCTGGCTGTGGAACCAAAAAGAGGTCACCGTCGTACTGTCGGGAATGAACGACGGGGCGCAGCTCGATGAAAATCTGAAAACCGCCGAAAAATCCGCGCCGGACATGTTTACAAACAAAGAAAACGACGTATTCGCCATGGTCGCAGAGGCGTTCGGCGCTTTCTACAAAATCCCGTGCACGGGCTGCAATTACTGCATGCCCTGCCCCAAAAACGTGAATATTCCGGGCTGCTTTGCGGCATATAACATGTCGTATGCCGTCGGCATGATTTCAGCCGTACAGTTGTACGCGACGAGCACGGGCGGGTTTTCGCCCCAAAAAGACTATTCCGCGGGGCAGTGTGTGAAATGCGGGGCGTGTGAAAAGAAATGCCCGCAGCACCTGAGCGTAATGAAGGATTTAAAAGAAGCGCATAAGACATTAATATCATTTAAATGGGACATTCCGTAAGGGCAGGGTTTAGGGGATAGGGCTTAGGG